>JBEVKA010000050.1:0-3635 GCA_040509855.1 Steroidobacter sp. | reverse complement strand
AGTTCACCAGTTCGCGCCAGCTCATGCGGCCGGCCTCGGCCGCCGAGCCCTGTGTTTCGATCGTCTCGGTGGTGCCGTCGTCGAGGCCGACCTGCATCATGTTTTCGATGAACAGCGGATTGCTCGGGCCGCTCTCGAAGCCGACGCCGGACACGACCGTCAACTGGCCGTTCACCATCAGCATGTCGGGATTGGTGAATTCGCCATCGCGCGTCACGTCGTAGAAAGTGAGATCCAGCCGCGCGCCGGTGAATGGATTGATGGCCATGACGAAACCGCTGCCGGCCGGCTGGCAGGCGTCGGTGGCATCGGGAATGCGCGTGGTCCCGATCAGCGCCTGACCCTGGAAGCGGTTCTGCACCACCATGCGCTCACCTTGCGAGCCGCGGACCGGCGAGATCAGGTCCATGAACCAGCCGCGCCGGCTGTCGATCTCGGCGGTGGTGCCTTCCTCGATGACGCGCACGCCGATCGAGTTGATGACGCCTTCGGCCAAGATGTCTCGCTGCATGAGATTGGCGCGAGTGGCAGTGCCGGTGCCCGAGTCCTTCACGCCGTACCAGGTCTGCACCTGACGATCGTTGGGATCGGTGCTGCCCAGATATCGGCCGGTGCCGACGAACACCCAAACGATGCCGGTTGCGGGATCCTTGCCTGCCAGCGGCGCAGCGGTGATCGGCTGCACGGCATTACTTGGATCACGCGCTTCGAACATCTTGGTGGCAGTGGGCGTACCCGACAGGCTCGTGAACTTCCACAGATTGCCGCGGATGTCGCCGGCATACGCCGTGTCCGCAAAGCCATCGCCATTGTTATCCCGTGGCAGCACCGCCGTCAGACCGTTGCTGCCCGTAGCGCCGGTGTCGGCGGTGGTCACCGTGCCGGTACGAATGTTGATGGAAATGAGGTGTGCCGATCCGGCGGTGGTGCCGGGGCCGTTGCCCAACAGCACTCGCCAGTCGCCGTTCGCGACCTGCGCGATCACCGGGCGGCCGATGTTCTTGCCCAGCACCGTGATGTCGGTGCCGCTCTTCTCCCAGAGGAACTGCACGCTGCTCGGATTGGTGACATCGAGCGCGAATATTCCCGGCC
Source organism: Steroidobacter sp. (assembly GCA_040509855.1). Taxonomy (GTDB): domain Bacteria; phylum Pseudomonadota; class Gammaproteobacteria; order Steroidobacterales; family Steroidobacteraceae; genus Steroidobacter. Next base: position 2,543 of record JBEVKA010000050.1, on the reverse strand, counting down.
CGCCGCGGCCCATGGTGCCGACCAGGATGGTCTTCCACGCGCTTACGGCGGTGTCGTAAACATCCGCGACCGCGACTTCACCGTCGACGAAATAACGATGGTCGTAAGCGGGATCCGTGTACGTGCGCAAGCCACCCAGGATCGACGCATTGGGAACGAAGGCGTAGACCTCCGCGCCGGTCGCAGCGTTGAATCCGTGCAGCATGCCATCGTTGGCGCCGACGTAGACGACCGGCGTGCGACTGTCCTGGTTCGCCGCGAACGTGGCGTAGGCGCTCGCACCAGTAAACGATGAGGCAACATACAAACGTGAGTTCGGCTTGCCAACATACACTGGCGTGGAATTGACGATGTCGCCCAGCACTTCGGTGCGCGTACGCAGAAGTCCGCCGTTGCCGCGATCTTCTTCCATGGTGCGATCGCCTCGCAGATAGTCCACGACCTGCTGCGTACCCAGCGCGGCTGTCTGCAACGAGCCCAGATTCGCCCACAGGAACTGGTTATAGCGCGAGCCAACGGCGGCTTGCGGATTGTTGACGTAGATGCGACGCGTGGACCAGGTGGTCGCGTTCAACCCGGTGGTCGCTCGCCAGCGCGGCGTCGCGGCCAGCGTGCCATTGCTCAACACCGCGAACGCCTGCAGTTCACCGCTCCACGTGCCGGAATTGAATTGAGCTTGGAAGGTCGATGTCTCTTCCTCGAGGCGCGTGGAGTTGGACGCCAGCGCCGTGCCCGAACCGACTGTTTCGTTGGCGATTCGAGCGAACGCGCGGGACAAGCTTTCGACCATCTTGTCCGCTTCGCTCGCCACATAGAAATTTCTAGGCCGCAGATCGCCGGTGGACAGCGTTTCGCCGCTGCTCCATGAAGCGGCGTCAACCGTGGCCGTCGCCGCGTACGGATCGAAGTTCTGCGGCACCGTGAAGCCACCGTACTTGGCGGCGAGCCAGTACTGATTTCGCGCGCGACCTTCGAGCACCTGGTTCTCTCGCACGTCGACCCAGTACGTCGACACTGTCTGCATGCCGGTGAAGTCGGAGCGCAGATCCTTGGTGTGCGCGTCATAGGCCAAGCCCGCCATGTAAGCGGAGTTCTCGCGGCCCGTGAACGGCGTGCTGATAGTGATGTTCTCGAGCGACGCAACTTTCTGGGTGGCAGTAACGACGTTGACCGTCGTGTCCGCCGTCACCGTCGCCGGACGCGTCGGCTCGTCGGTGGTCACACTGTTGCCCGGCAGGTTCTTGTCGCGGTGAGTGTTGGCGTCGCCGATGCCGAGCATCGCGCTCTTCTGGCAACGATACTGAATCGGATCTTCCCAATTGGTGATGACCGGAAAGCCGTCAGCCTGGTTGTAATTAGTGGCCGCGGTGCTGGTGAGACTGGTGTACTCGGGCACGTTGCCTTGACGCTTCAAATAACGGATCGCGGTGTAGAACAGCTCGCTGACCGGGTCGTAGCTCTTGTGGTTCTGGCTGGTCATCTGCCCGAACTTGTTGACGTAGTTGATGACGCCGCTGTCGGCGATGGCCAGACCCACGCGCAGGCTGGTGTCGGAAGCAGCGGTGGCGTCCGGATTGCGGACCAGCACGCCGGTGGTCGGACTCCACTCGCGAGCGGTGTTGGCGATCCAGCCCTGCGTCGGATCGAGCTTGTTCTCGCCCACGAACTTCTGGTTGGCGCGCAGTACGCCGCCATCGCGCAGCACGTTGCCGTCGTTCAAGTAGCCGAACACGCTGTAACGCAGGCGCTCGGAATATTTCTGGATCAGGCCTTCCGGTTTCCAGGCCGACGAATATTGTTTGCAGTTGTCTTCGACGCCGATGCCGGCAGTCGGTACGCACACCTTCACGCGCACGCTCACTTCATAGACCAGGGCGGCGTTGGGCGTCGCATGCAGCAGCGGATCGTACGGCACGACCGGATCGGTGTTGAGATTACCGGTGCGCGTGAAACGCATGCGGTTGCCGAGGGTCCAGATGCGATACGTGACATCGTTCCAATTCGCCGGCACGGCGCCGCGCACCAGGTTGTTGTCGCTGCCGGTGCCTGCGGGAACGCGGCGATTCGGGAAGATGCTGTTGGCGCCGTTGCCGTCGTAACGCGCTTTCTCGAGCCAGGTCTCGGTCGTCGTGTCGCGCACGCGATAGCCGCCGGTCAGCGCCTTGCGGAATGGATCGATGGTCTGGGTGGTCGCCCAGTTGAGATAGTTGCCGCTCCACTCAGCGTTGTTGTAGTTACAGGCGCGGCTCGTGGCTACTCCAACCGGATAGAAGTAACGTTCCGTCTCCAGGATGTTGAAGGAATATTTGTAACACTTGTCCGGATCGAAATAACCGATGTAGGCGCGAGTGGTGGCGTAGTTGCCGAGGTTGGCCATGCTGTCCAGGGTGGGCCATTCGACCGACGGCACCAGCAGCAGGTTGCCCGGCACACCGCCGACGCCCAGCGGCATCTGCGAAACAACCTGTGCCGACGCGGCGCCGCTGCCCAATGTCAGGAACGCGGCTACACAGCCGAGCCGCAGTCCGCTCGCGAAGCGGCTC
>JBEVKA010000049.1:0-3299 GCA_040509855.1 Steroidobacter sp. | reverse complement strand
TACTCGGCGCCGCGATACAACTCGGTGTGACCGCGCTGGCGGCCGAAGCCCTTGACCTCGGTCACTGTCATGCCGGAGACGCCGATTTCCGACAACGCGGCACGAACGTCGTCGAGTTTGAACGGCTTGATGATCGCGCTGATGAGTTTCATTCCCCGTGGCTCCTGTCTCGAAGTGCGCTGCCCGGCCTCGCGCGAGTCCGGGTGAATTTGGCTTGTCATTGTGCCGCCTGGCGACGGCATGGCCAGATGACCTGCGCTTGGGCGGCGATGCTCTGCAATGCACGTTCTATGCCGCGAAGTGTAATGCAAGCCGACCGCGGCGCTTCAGCTTACCAGCCGGCTGCCGGTAAAAAACCGATCGCACGCGCACCAGATTAGAGCGCTGCGCGAGAATGCCGCGCGCCCATGGTGCACGAATTCGGCGTTCGGGGTTCGCTCAATCGAGACTCTTGCGGAAACGCAGCGTCACGATGCCCAAGGCGATGCCGGTGAACGCAATCAATTTATAGATCGGGACCATCAGGTCCCCGAGCCCGGCACCCCGCAATACGATGCCGCGGACCAGATCGATGAAATGAGTCAAAGGCAGCAGTTGCGCGATCCAGCGCGCGAGCTGCGGCATGCCCTCGAACGGAAACACGAAGCCGGACAGCAAAATCGACGGCAGCATGACGAAAAACGACATCTGGAACGCCTGCATCTGGGTCTGCGCTACGGTCGATGCGAACAGACCCAGCGACAAGGTCGCCGCGATGAACAGCAATGCCGCCAAGTACAGCGACGCCAGATCGCCATTCACCGGCACATTGAACAACAACGAGCCGAATACCAGGATCAATGTTGTTTGAATCAGGCCAATCAGCACGTACGGCAACAGCTTGCCGATCATCAATTCAAACGAGCTCGCCGGCGTGGTGATGAGCAGTTCGAGATTGCCACGTTCGCGCTCTCTCACGATCGCGACGGCGGTGAACATCATCATGGTCATGCTCAGGATGACGCCGATCAACGCGGGCACGACCTGCACCGCCGTGCGCTTCTCCGGGTTGTACTCGGTTCTGACTTCGAACAGCGGCTGCGTCGTCGTATAAATTCCAGCTCGCGACGGCATCGGCATGGCAGTGAAGACGCGCGCGATGTTTTCTACTGTCGGCTCGCTGCCATCGATCAGCAGCTGCGCGAGCGGCCGATCGCGATCCAGCCGCCGACGCTCGAAATCCGGCGGAATATAAATCCCGACCGACACCTCGCCCGCCTGCAACCGCCGCCGCAAATCCGTCACCGAGCTGGCGTACTCGCGCACGCGAATCACACCCGTCGCCTGCATGTCCGCAATCAACGCGCGCGACATCGAAGTCTGAGCTTCATCGGCGACTCCCGCCGACAGTCCACGCACGTCGTAGTTGATCGCGTAACCGAACATCAGCATCTGGATCAGCGGGATGCCGACGATCATGCCGAACGTCAGCCGGTCCCGCCGCAGCTGCCGGACCTCCTTGGTCGCGATGGCACGGATGCGTTCGAGCATTAGAGTTTCACTCCTTGCGGAGCGCCGTCGCCATCGCTTCTGAAACCCGTGGCGGCGACGAAGACATCTTCCAAGCTGGCTTTGACGCGTTCGACAGCCGCTTGCACGCGCTGCTGTTGTAACAAGTCACGAACGCGACGCTCGGGCTCGGGCACATCGGTCGCAAGCAGCGCGTGCAATCGATTGCCGAGCTGCGCCACGCTTTTGACGAATGTCTGCCCATCCAACGCATGACGCGCGCCGCGAACGTCATCGGCTTCGATCTCGATCACGATTGCGTCGATACGATCCATCAATTGTCTCGGCGCGCCCTCCGCCACCAGACGGCCACCATCGAGAATCGCCAGTCCATGGCAGCGCTCAGCTTCATCCATGTAGTGCGTCGACACGAGAATGGTCGTGCCGCGATCGACCAGCTCGAACAGGCTCTCCCAGAAATCACGACGATTCTGCGGATCGACGGCGCTGGTCGGCTCGTCCAGCAATAACAATTCCGGGTTGTGAAGCGTCGCCGCAGCCAATGCGAGTCGTTGTTTCTGGCCGCCGCTCATGGTGCCGGCACGCTGGTCGCGTCGGTCAGCGAGGCGATATTCCGTGAGCCGCTCTTGAATGCGCTGTGTGCGCTCGCCATTGTCCAGGCCGAAGATTCGGCCCATGAAATCCAGATTCTCAGCCACCGTGAGGTCTTCCCACAGCGAAAACTTTTGCGTCATGTAGCCGAGCTTGCGACGCAGCTTCTCGGCGTCGCGCGGCACAGGATGACCGAGCACGGTGCATTCGCCGCTCGTCGGACGCAGCAGTCCGCAGAGCATGCGAATCGTGGTGGACTTGCCCGATCCATTCGGACCGAGAAACCCATAGATGCGGGCGCGTGGAATATCGAGCGTGACGTGATCGACGGCGGTGAGCTTGCCGAAGCGCCGTGTGAGATCGCGGGCGCTGATCGCAGGCTCGTCCGTGCGCTGAGCTGTCACTCGTCGCTCCCCGCTAACGAAACCTGCACTGGAATGCCGCTTGGAATGTCACGCGCGGCGTCGTCAGGCAAATCGATCTCGGCCAGGTAACTCAGGCGCGAGCGATCTTCCTGCGTGAGTGCGTAGTACGGCGTAAATGCCGCATCAGCAGATACGAATCGAACCACGCCGTTGAACGACTGATCGCGACCGTCCACCCGAACCTGCACTTGGGCGCCTGCTTTGAACTGAGCGCGAAGTGGCTCGGGCACGTGCACTCGCGCGTATGGAACACCATCAGCCAACATCACCACCACCGGCATGCCGGCCGTAGGTCGCTCACCTAATTTATAAGGCAACGCTTCGATGCGGCCCGCGCGAGGTGCGGTGACAACGTAACGAGCTGCACTCGTTTGCAATTCAACCAACGCGGCCTGCGCCTGCTTCAATGACGCGTCGGCTTGCCCGATCTCCTCGACACGTGTGCCTTCGAGCAACAAGTTCAGTCGCGCGTTGGATTGCTTCAACGATCCAGCGGCCGTGTCGCGACGTGCCCGAGCCTGGTCCAGCGACGATTGGCTCAACAACTTGCGCCCGACCAGATCGCTCACGCGGTCATATTCGCGAGCCTCGGTGTTGAGCGAACTCTGTGCCGATTCGGCGGCGGCCCGAGCTTCCGCAATTTCTTGTGAACGCGGACCTTTGGTCAGTTCGGCCAGCCTGCGTTCGGCGACGTTGCGGGCGGCGCTCGCTTGGTCCATACGCGCCTGCATCGCGCCTAACTCCTGCCGCAGCAAGACGGTGCCCGCCCGCACC
>JBEVKA010000048.1:0-6205 GCA_040509855.1 Steroidobacter sp. | reverse complement strand
ACTCGCGGACTTCCTGGCGCATGCGCTCGATCCGATGCACCGTCAGCGGCACGCCCCGATCATCCTGCAGCACGCCGCCCAATGATGAGTGCAGTCGCCTGGCGCAAGCGACCATCTCGTTGAGCGCATGCATGCCCGGCACCGGGCCCGGCAGCTGAGCAAACAAAGTCACGCCGGGATACAACGTCTCGGTCATCTTTTCCAGGTCGAACGTGCCGGGTTCGACCATGCTGGCGATGCTGAACACGCTTTGGCCCTCGCCGTGTTCGCGATGAAAGATGTCGTACCTGCCGTGATTCAACAATTCCGACTGCAGCACTTCCTGCAGCTTGGCGCCTTCCACGCGTTGTGGCGCAAGACTCAGACGCAGCGACAGGATCTTGCGACGATCGGAACGTCGCGGCTGCGGCGTGTCGCTCGATGAGAGTGTCGGCGCGGCCGCCGCTGACATCGCACTCATCGGCTGCGTCTGCAGCTCCTGAGTGACTTCGTCACTGCCCAGCGTGGGCTCGACCCGGCTGCGACGAAAATCTGGAATCGTGTTCGGACGCGCTGGTTCGGTGGGCGGCAACGGATCTCTGTTGACGCTTCGAGGAGCTTCGCGCGCAAAGCTCGGCGTGGGCGACGGTGCCGGGCGAACGGCAGTCACTTCGTAATCGACCGCGGGTTGATCATCCGACGGCGGCTCTTCGACGCGAGCGCGCTGATAGGCCGGCACATCGTCCGGCTCTCGATGCGCATCGGCAAAGCCATGGGACTGCGGCGGCGGCTCGGGCCGATTACGCAGCACGACATCTTCGGCGACGGCGGCGCCACCGCGCCGCCCCCACAAATAGATGCCCGCCAACAGCACGATGCCGAAGCCGATCAGGATCCAACGCAGCTCATTCATGCAGCACGCGACTCAGCAGTTCCCCGCCAACCTCTGCACATAGTCACCAGTCAGTAGTCACTAGTCACTTCTAATTTCACATCGCGGCCAGGCGCACCGCTTCTTCCACGTCCACCGCCACCAGTCGCGACACGCCGGGCTCGTTCATGGTCACGCCAAGCAGCTGCGAGGCCAGCTCCATCGTGGTCTTGTTGTGCGTGATGAAGATGAACTGCACGCGCTCGGACATTTCCTTCACGGTATTGCAGAAGCGGCCGACGTTGGCTTCGTCGAGCGGCGCGTCGACCTCGTCCAGCAGACAGAACGGCGCCGGATTCAGTTCGAAGATCGAGAACACCAGCGCCACCGCGGTCAAAGCCTTCTCACCGCCCGACAGCTGGTTGATGGTGCTGTTCCGCTTGCCCGGCGGACGCGCCATGATGGAAACGCCGGCGTTGAGAATATCCTCGCCCGCCAGCTCCAGATACGCGTGACCGCCGCCGAACAGGCGTGGGAAACGCTCCTTCAGGCCGGCGTTCACGCGATCGAACGTATCCTGGAAGCGCGCGCGCGTTTCCTTGTCGATCTTGCCGATCGCGGTCTCCAGCGTCTCGAGCGCTTCGGTCAGGTCCTTGAACTGGCGATCCAGATATTCCTTGCGCTCCGACTGTTCCTTGAACTCGTCGATGGCCGCCAGGTTCACCGCCCCCAGGCGCTCGATCTTGCCGGCGACGTCGTCCAATGTTTCTTCCCACAGGTTCACTTCCGCCTCGGGCGGCATTTCCTGATAGACCGTCGCGAGATCGTACTGAGTGGCCGTGAACTGCTCCTGCAACGTCTCGCGCCGGACCTTCAGCTCCTGCGAAGCCATGCGGACATCTTCCAATCCATTGCGGGCGTGCTCGATCCCGTTCTCACGATCCAGGCGTTGCTGATCGAGCGTGCGCATGCGCGTCTCCGCGCCTTCCAACATATCGCGCGCCGCCGACAATTCCTGCTCCACGGCGACGCGCTTTTCGAGCGCCGCTTCCAACGTGACATTCAGCGCTTCCAATGGCCCCTCGCCCTCGGAGAGCTGCTGAGTCAGCAGGTCACGGCGCTGCTGCATCTGGCCCAGCTGATTGCGCAGACGCTCCAGGCCGGCGGAGATCGACGTCAACGCGGAGCGCTTGGATTCGACCTTGATCGCCACATCTTGCGCACCATCGCGGTCGGTCTGCGCCTGCGAACGTTTGAAGCTCAGGTTCTGGCGCAGCTCGTCGCGCTCGCCTTCCAGGCGCACTCGCGTGTCTTCGAACTCGGCCATCTGATCCATGCCTTCCTGCAAACGATTGCGCGCGTCCCCGATCGTCTCGGTGCGGTTCTCGTAATCGCGATCGAGCTCTTCGATCTCGCCGTTGATCCGGCGCATGCGTTCGGCGGTTTGTTCGGCCTTGGTGCGTAACGCGGTCACCTGCGCACTGAACTCGCTGTGCAAGCGGTGCAGACGATTCACTTCCGCCTGCAACTCGTCACGACGATGTTCGAGCGAGCTGAGGCCCGCGCGGCTCTCGGCCAACTGATCTTGAATGGCTTCGCGCTGCTGCTCGGCCTCGCTCACCGTATCGCGCAGCGTGCGCATTTCTTTTTCACGCTCGATGACGCCGGCGTGAACGTCTTTGTCTCGGCTGACGCGCAGCCAGTCGCGACCGATCCAAACACCGTCGCGCGTAATGACCGACTGGCCGGCGGCGAGCGAATGACGACGCTCCAGCGCTTCCTGCAACGTGTCGACGGCGACGATGCCGGTCAACAACGCCGACAGCGCGGCCGGCCCCTGAACTCGCGACAACAGGCTGGTCGAGTCGTTGCTCTGTTCGCTGCTGCCGCTGGACGAGAAGAACGAAACCGTGCCGACCTGCAGCGAATCGATGCGCTGAGCAATGGCGTCGATGGTGTCGACGGATACTGCCTCCAGGTAGGAGCCCAGCACTGTTTCGACGGCGCGCTCCCAGCCCTGCTCCACGGTCAGCTGCTGACCGAGGCGCGGACGCTCGTTGAGCGAATTCGAGGTGAGCCATTCGCCGACCTTGCCCTGAGCCAGGCCGAGCGCGGCCTGCTGCAAGGCTTGCAGCGACATCAAGCGGCCTTGAGCTTCCTGCAACCGCTGGCGGCCGCGATCATCCGAGCTGACGAGTTCGCGTTCGCGCTCACGCAGGCGCTGCAATTCTTCGGTCGCTTCGCGCAGCTGATTCGCGGCGGCTTCGCCTTGGGTAGCGGCGTCATCCTGCTGAGCCTGCAACATGGCGATGCGCTCTTCGGCATCACCCATGTCCAGCTGGCCTAACTCGCCGTTGAGACGCTCACGCTGCGCGGCCAGGCGCGTCAGCTGATGTTCGAGCTGTTCGATACGTGCACGTTCGACCTGAGTCTTCTCGCTGGCGACGCGTGAATTGCGATTGAAATCTTCCCAACGCTCCTGCCAGTCCTGCATCGACTCTTCGGCCTGGGCCTGCGCTTCGGCGGACGCACGCTCGCGCTCGCGGGCCATTTCGAGCCCCGGCTCCAGCTGCTCCAATTCGGCGCGCAACTGATCGATCTGCGTCTGATCGCGCGTGAGGTGATGGCTAGCATCCGACGCTCCCTGCTCGGCCTGCTCGAGTTCCTGGCGCTGACGCTGGCGTAGCTCGCGGGTGTGCTGGATCGACTGCTCGGCGCGCGAGATCTCGGAACCGATCTGGTAGTAGCGACCCTGAACCGCGTTCAGCGCTTCGGACTTCTCGGTGAAATCCTCGCGCGAGGTTTCGATGGCCGATTCGATGGCGCGCAGCTCGGCGATCAGTGCCTGCATGGCGGTATCCCGCTCGCGCAGGATGCCTTCCTTGGACTGCGAGTCGTGCTCGATGACCTTCAGCTTCAGCGCCAGCAGCTCGGCGGTGAGCTTGCGCTCGTCCTGCTTCAGTGTCTGGTAGCGACGCGCGGTCGCGGCTTGACGCTGCAGGTGGCGCAGCTGCTTGTCCACTTCCTCGCGCACGTCGTTGAGGCGCTCGAGGTTCTCCTTGGTGTGCGAAATGCGATTCTCGGTCTCGCGCCGGCGCTCCTTGTACTTGGAGATGCCGGCCGCCTCTTCGATGAAGCCGCGCAGCTCTTCAGGGCGCGCTTCGATCACACGCGAGATCATGCCTTGCTCGATGATGGCGTAGCTGCGCGAGCCCAGGCCGGTGCCCAGGAACAACTGTGTGATGTCCTTGCGACGGCAGCGCGCGCCGTTGAGGAAATAGGCCGAAGTACCGTCGCGCGACACCACGCGCTTGAGCGAGACTTCGTTGAAGTTGGCGAACTGGCCGGCGAGCTTGCCGTCGGTGTTGTCGAACACTAGCTCCACCGAGGCGGTGCCGACCGGCTTGCGCGAGCTGGAGCCGTTGAACACCACGTCCGCCATCGAGTCGCCGCGCAGATGCTTGGCGGAGATCTCGCCCATGACCCACCGGACGGCGTCGATGATGTTCGACTTGCCGCAGCCGTTCGGCCCGACCACGCCGATCAGGTTGCTGGGGAAATTCACCGCGGTCGGGTCGACGAATGACTTGAACCCGGCCAACTTGATCTTATTGAGTCGCATCGCGCCTCGACTGGAGAGGGGGTGTGAAAACGGGCCGTAGTGTATGTGAAACATTCCCGCCTGTGGACGCGTTGACGAGGCTTGCGCCGGCGGGTAAATGCCCTCGCCCGGCCGGGCAGTCGCCGAGGAGTCTTCAGGGTCGAAAAGTGGTCAGAAATGGCTGGCAACGGCCGCCGATCGGGTCGGCAAACAGATTCGGGGCGCAACTCTGTACGCCTCAGTTGTGGTCTGTATAATCGCGCCCCTCTTTGGCGAACGTACTGTCCGGAAAGTGTCCAAGCTGTTGTTTGGGCTGGGAGCCTGGTAGGGCCAGGCACGCCTAAGCGCGGAGGCAGAATAGATGGCCGCAAAAAAACCGTCTGCGAAAGCGACGAAGGCCAAGCAACCCGTGGTCAAGAAAGCCGCAAGCGTGAAAGAGTCACCGAAAGACTCCGCCAAGAAGGCGGCGCCCGCCAAGAAACCTGCCGCCGCTGCTGCGGCTCGTCCGAAGCCCGCGGTCATCGCCCCTGCGCCTCGGCCAGCATCCGCGCCCGCGTCCGCCGCGAAGTCCGTTACTGTAGACAAGCCCACTGCCGACAAAGCGGTGGACAAGATCGGCGAGAAATCCGCCGATAAGCCAGCCGCCGCTAAACCGGCAGCTGTCGCTGCCGCGGCCAAACCGGCCAAGGCTGCCGCACCGATCGAGGAGACTGCCGCGCCAGTCGCTCGCTCGGCCCCTGCAACCCCTGCGAAGCCAACGATTTCAGCGAGACCCGTGATTTCCCATCCGATTACCAATTCCCATGACACTGACGCCGGCAGCGGCGACGGTGAGGACGTCGACGGTCAGGAACTGTCGAGCACCAACCTGCTGGCCGGCCCCCGGAATGTAAAGCCTTACATTCCGCGGCGGGGCGAGCAGTACATGAACAAGGAGCAGCTCGACCACTTCCGTAACATCTTGAACACCTGGAAACGGGACCTGATGCAGGAAGTGGATCGCACCGTGCTCCACATGAAGGACGAGGCCGCCAACTTCCCCGATCCCAACGATCGGGCGACGCAGGAGTCCGAGTTCAGTCTGGAGCTGCGCACCCGCGACCGCGAACGCAAGCTGATCCGCAAGATCGAGGAAGCGATCAAGCGCATCGAAGACGGCAGCTATGGCTACTGCGTCGAGACCGGCGAGGAGATCGGCATCAAGCGGCTCGAAGCCCGCCCGACTGCCACGCTGTGCGTCGAAGCCCAGGAACGCCGTGAGCGTCGCGAAAAGCAGTACGGAGACCGCGACGACCGCTACCGCTGAACGGTTGCTCGTCCCATATAGAGGGCGCTTTGCGCCCTCTCCTACCGGCCCACTGCATTTCGGCTCGCTAGTCGCCGCCGTCGGCAGTTATCTTTGCGCGCGCCAGGCCGGTGGCGAGTGGTTTCTGCGCATCGAAGATCTAGACACACCCCGTGTCGCCCCCGGCAGCGCCGATCAAATCATCAGCACACTCGATACTTTTGGTTTCGAGTGGACCGGGTCTATTTTGTATCAGAGCTCACGTCGTGATGCTTACGAAGCAGCGATCCACCAGCTGCTCACTGCCGGTCTTGCTTACTACTGCTCATGTACGCGCAGCGAATTGCAAGCGGTGTCAAAAACAAACAAATCCGATAGTTTGTTAGATACCGACGAGCTGCGTTATCCCGGCTGGTGCCGCAATGGTCCTCGGGAGCCCACCCGCGCGACCGCCGTTCGTTTATTTGTT
>JBEVKA010000047.1:0-3681 GCA_040509855.1 Steroidobacter sp. | reverse complement strand
AACCTTGCCGAGCAGGTCGCAGGCCGTGCGCGCCTGCGCGTTCACGCGGCTGGGCGTTGCGTGATGGCAGGAGACGAGACCCCACAGCTTGCCGTCCACCAGCACCGAAATGGACATGGACGCGAGCGTGCCCATGTTGCGCATGTATTGCAGATGGACCGGCGAGACACTGCGCAAGGCCGCGAAACTCAAATCCAGCGGCTGACCATCACGAGGATGCAGCGGCGGTTCGAGCGGCACGGGCTGATAGTTCGCGTCGGGAATGAGGCGCAATCGGTTCAGCCGGTACAGTTCGCGAGCCTGCGCCGGAATGTCGCTGGCGGGAAATCGCAAACTCGCATACGAGGGCAGCACGCCGTCGCCATCCTCGGCCAGCACTTCGCCGTTCCACTGCGAATCGAAGCGGTAGATCAGTACGCGGTTGAAGCCGCTGATCTGACGAAACTCGCGCGCAGCGGCGTTGCAAAGATCGGCAAGATCGCCGAACCCCGGCACGTCCTCCATGAACCGGCCGATGCGCGGATAGTAGGCTTCGAGCGTCTCGCCCTCGCTGGCGGGCGGCTGCTCGAACTCCAGAATGACCCCCTGAGCCGTTTGATGACCGAGCACCTGCAGGCGCCGGCCATGGATCTCCAATGTTCTTAAATAATTGCTGTCCGGATTGTTCAGCCAGACGGCGACCTGCCGTTCAGCCGTCGCGCCGATCAGCTCGGTCAATGACAGGCCGAGCAACGACTCGCGACGCTCCACGCCAAGCAATGCCCGTGCGTTGGCACTGGCCTGCAAGACCCGCCGACTCTCGTGATCCACAACCACGAGTACACCATGCGGCTGAATGCTGCCCGGAATCCGGATAGGTTCTTGCGCGCATAGATCGAGGTTGAGATCGGATGTGATAACCGCTGACACCATCCGCAGCTTCATCAAGCTTATTTTGTGCGCGAGTGAATGACTGGGATTGGTAAAAAGTTCCATTCACCCGACAAGAAGGCGTACCGGAATGGAACGCTCTTCACATTTTTTCAGGATCGGCGTCGGAACTGCAGGAAGGGCGTGAGATAGCCGATCTGGTTATAGAGCACCTGGGCGCGCGCATTGGTGTTCTCGGTATGCCAGTAAACGCGCGTTACGCCTCGTTCATCTGCTGCTCGATACACCGCTTCGATGAGCGCGCGTCCAGTTCCCTTGCCGCGTCCGGCAGGATCGACGAACAGATCTTCGAGGTAACAGTAACCGGTGGGCGACCAGGTGGAGAGATGAAAGTGGTAATGGACGAAGCCGATCATCCGCTCGTCGGCATCGAGCGCGGCGAAGCCGAACAATTCCCGCCGCTCCATCAGGCGTCGCCAGGTCAGGTCGGTGGTCGATTGCGGGAGCTGCTGTTCATAAAAGGCGAGGTACTGGGCCCATAGCGGATCCCAGTGCTGTCGATCCTCAACCTGCAGAACGCGCGTGCGCGCCTTCACCGATGACATAACCGTGCCCTCCCACCTGCATGAGTGGGAAGTATAAGGGGCAGGGTGAGCCGCGCGCGTCGGTGCTCAGGTGTCCTGTCGATTGCTCTCTTCGTCGACTTCGCGCTCGGCGTCCAACCAGTCTTCCAGTTCCTGGCCCGCCGCGAAGCCGCGCCGTTCCGCTCGCCAGTAGGCGCGTTCGGCAATTCGAGTCTGGCGATCCTGTGAGATCGACGGCAGATCGCGCTGTTGCAGATTGGCCTCGGTGATCTCTACGCCGTTGCCGTCGCTCGCCACTTCACCCACCACGCCATCGGCGGCGGGATTGTCGACGGCATCGGCGTCCGACAGTTGCTGCTCTTCCCGATTGGTGACCGTCGTTACCGGCGGCAACGTGCGCGTGCCGGACTTCTTGGAACGAGGAGTGGAACCCGAAGGACGAGTGGCCATAAGCATCATCTCCGCTGAAAAACCGTGGTCGTGAACATGCGCGGTGCGCTTTGATGTTCAGTGCTGGACTAATCAGCGATGTGCAGAAAAGTTCCAGGAGGACAGGGGGCGGAGATTTGCCGACAGCGGCGGTGACACCACATTCATTTCAGGGTCACCGCCGCGTTGCTTACATATAAATCAATCAGTGCCGAGCACGGCCCGACGATCCGCCGCGAGCGGATTTGTTCCGACTGCCAGCACGTGCCTGGCGACTCTTGGCTGCAGATGCACTACGCGACGAACGTTTGCGTTGAGGCGCCGGTGCTTCATCGGCTTCGATACCCAGCTCTTCCATCAGCTCGAGCTTGCGCTGAGCCATCTGGGCGCCCAGTTCCTTCAAGTCGATGTCCGTTTCCTTCAGGGTCGGGAAGAATTCCTTTTCCTCTTCCTTGACGTGATGCTTGATGTATTCGCTCAGCACCTTGACCAGCGGTTTGAACTGCGGGTCTTCGGGCGTCGAGCCTTCGATCTTGGCGATCAGCTCCTTGGCGGAGCCGTGCTCGATCTCGGCTTCGTACACCATTTCGTCGTCTTCGTCGTCGAACGCTTCTTTGGCCTGCGGATACAGATATTGCTCCTCGATTTGCGCGTGCACCGTCAGCATCTGACAGATGCGCGTGGCCAGATCGGCCTGCTCGCTCTCATCGGCGTCCTCGAATTCTTCGAACAGCGCCTCGACCGCGCGATGGTCTTGCTTTAGCAACGCGATTGCGTCGAGAGGCGCATCGGTGGAGGGTTTATGAGTGGCTCGTGCCATGTGCTTGCTCCTTCGTCTTCAAAGTGGCTGGCTCGTGCTTGCAATGAGCTGCCCGTTGACGAAGTTCCTGCGCAGCTTCCGTAGCAGGAGGAAACAAGCATGGGTTGTATGAAGTGACGCGCGCTCGTGAGAAGAGCGATGACAGCGAGCGCGATGTTTCTAACTTTCCGGCAGCTCGGCGAGGCGTTCCAGCAGGCGCGGGTCGCCGGCGACGTGCACCTTCTCGGCGGGGCCGAGCCAGGTGAGCGCTTCGTTGAGCGTGCTCGCGTCGTGCACTTTTTGTTCGGCGGTCAAGCGATGCGGATCCGGGTGGCCGCGGGATTCAGAAGGGCGCGGCAGGTTGCCGGTGATGTGCGCGTAGCGGGCCTGACGATCGGCAGCGAGGTAGCGTAACGCATCGCGCGCCGGTTCCTTGGCTTGTGCCAGCAACTCGTCGCGACGTTTGATGACCGCGGGTGCATGTTTCTCCTCAGGCGTGCGTAGCAGGCCGAGGGAATGCATCAACCGTCCGGTGCGAACGCTGCCACTCATCTTGGATAGCGGAATCGCCAGCAGCAGACCGGCGAGCGTCGGCGTCAGCCACGCGACCAGCGTGGGTGAAATTAAGTACGCGACGATGCCGGTGAGCACGCCGATCACCAGGTGCACCCAGTGAATGCCCGCCGCTTCACTCCATGCCGTTGCATCGGTGCGGCGACGTTGTGCGTTCCAGCCCGAATCGCGCCCGGTGAGAATTTCGATGACGTGTTGAGTCTGCACCAGCATCATGATCGGTGCGTACAGCGCGGACAGCACTGTCTCGATCACTGTACTGAGAACGATACCGAGCGCTCCACCGCAGCCCTTGCGGATCTTGCTGTTGAAGATCGAACGCAGCATGCCGAGCACCTTGGGCGTGAACAGCACCACCATGGTGAAGATGAAGAGCTGCGTCATGCGTTCGGCGTCGAACCGCGGCCAGTCCGGGAACAGCTGGAA
>JBEVKA010000046.1:0-5332 GCA_040509855.1 Steroidobacter sp. | reverse complement strand
TGGGCGACGGGTGACCAGTTGTATGTCGAGTAGCGAACCTTCTGTTCTCGATCCGCATGACGCACGCCAACCTTCAAGGAGTCGAGCCAGCCGGTCTCGGCGATGTCATATTCGAAGTCGACGCGAAACGCCGCTTCCTCCGCATCGTTGTCCTCGTAGTGGTCCTGGATGAAGGGCACCCAGTAGTTATGCGGGTTGGCGAGAAAGCCCTCAGCGTAGTTCACGTTCGAACCCGGCAGAAGTTTGATGCGCGGCGTGCCGTCACCGTTCACCGAATATTCGGCGTTCGCCATGGTACGGCTGGAGACCAGGATGTCGTAATTGTTGGTCTTGGCCTTGACGTACTGCGCATCGAAGTTCGATTGCAGCTTGTCGTTGATCCGCCATTGCAGATTGAGCGACAGGTCGCGCGTGCCTTCGGAGTGATCGAAGTTACGCGCCTCGTTGCCGACGTTGATGCCCTGGCGATCGGTGGTGCAACCGTCGCCGCAAGAATTCACAAACGGCAATCCCGCCACGGCCGAGCCGATGGCCATGTTGGCTGCATCGGTGGCGCCGCTCCAGTCGGTGCCGGTCGGATGCGTGATGATGCCCGACTCCAGCATGCCATCCGCACCGAAGCGAAAAGCCGGCGTGCCCGTGGCGGGCGCGAGGAATGCCGTAGTCTGCGGCGAGTAAGCATCCGCCGCCCACAATCCGAAGAAAGAAACATTGGAGCTGCGCTCCAGCCACGCGTTGTCGTACTGCGAATCCATGAACTGCAGCGTGACCAGCACATCCTCGTCGGCGCTCTCGAATTGCAACGCCGCCGAGGCGCCCTCACGCTCGCGGTCATATTCGACTTGCGAGAAGTTCACTTGATTCGGGATGTACTGCCAGCCGGTGCCGCCGTACGGTGTCGAGGTACAGGGAATGCGCCCGTCGCTGCCGATGATTACGTTGCCGCTGGCGTCCGTGTTGCCGCCATTACAGAACGCACCGATACGCTGCATGATGACGCCTTCGGTCTGCGTCTTCACGTGTGAGTAGGCGGCGTTGACCATCGCGCCGAAGCGGCCGAAGTCCGTCTGCCATACCGTGCTGAAGATGCCCGAACCTTCATACGTCGTGTCGTCGACACGATCGCCGTAGTTGGCGCGACCGGTGAGTGAGAACACCGTGCTGTCCGAATCGAACGGCAGGCGCGTGCGCAGATTCACCGTACCGGCGATACCGCCCTCGATCATCTCGGCCGTTTGATTCTTGTATGCATCGACACCCGCCATCAGCTCCGGCGAAATGTCGTTGAAGTTGAGGCCTCGATAGCCGTCGGCCGAGAAGCTGTCGCGGCCATTGAATTCGGTGCGGACGAAAGTCAGGCCACGAATCAACGCAGCGGCCGGCTCCGCCGAGAAATGCGTGCTGTCGTCGCTGGACTGCAGGCGGGATACCGTGATGCCCGGCACACGTTGTAACGCTTCAGCGACGGACTTATCCGGAAACGCGCCAATATCCGTAGCGGTAATGGAATCGACGAAGGTGTCGGCATCGCGCTTTATTTCCTGCGAAGTTTCCAGTGCCTGGCGGACGCCAACCACCACGACTTCTTCGACATTCTGCGCCGCCGCCACGTTCATCAACATCGGACCGGCCACGCCGGCCGTGGCGAGGCCACGCAGAATTGCCTGACGCAGTATCGAGTTACGGCGCGCCGCCGCGATGAAATGCTCCATCTGCTCCCCCCTGTACATATATATGCTTGCGTTCGTGCCGGGCCCATGACCCGGCTGTTCTGGACGCCTGTATCGCGTTCCATCACATGACGAACTCACCTGGGAGTTTCCTCAGCTCGCTTCGCGGCGGCTTTGGGTATACTCGGCCACTACTATGTGGCGTCGCTTGCGCTCCAATCCTGTTTTGCTGTGGACCGTCGTGCTGGCGGTCCTGGCCGTGCGCCTGAGCGATACCCATCTGCACTTGTGTTTCGATGGGCAGGAGCCGCCCGCCAGCGTGCATCTGGCCGACGCCTCGGTTCATCACGACGAGGACCATGGCGACGAGAGCGCGCACGCCGACCAGGACATCGATCCTTTCATCGGCACGGTCGTCAAGAGTGACGACGATACCCAGCCGCTGCTCGCATTCATCGTCGGCGCGCTGCTGACGATCGACCTGATTCCTCCCGATCCTGCCGTTCCGGCATTCAATCGCGAACCGCTGACGGTCAGCGATCCTCCGTTCTATCTGCGCCCTCCGCTACGCGGCCCGCCCGCCTAAGCCTTCGTCCGAACCATTCCCATGGAACATCGGCTGCGCTCTGGCATGAGCGTGGCCTCGGAGGCTTTGTATGAAGAGTCGATCTTCGCGCGCTTTGCGTGCGCGCGTTCTGCTGCTCGGACTGTCGTTGGTAACAGCGACGGACGCAGCGGAAATGCTTACGCTCGCCAGAGCGATAGAACTGGCAAACACTCGCAGCCCTGCCGTCGTCGCGCTCAGCGCCGAGACGGAGGCCACGACCCATCGCACTCAGCTGGAGGCGCTGCCGCCCAATCTGCAGCTGGAAAGCGAGTTCGAGAACTTTGCCGGCACGGGTCAGACCTCCGGCGGCAAGGCGCTCGAATCCACGCTGCGTATCACACGCGTTTTCGAGCTGGGTGATAAAGCTTCGCTACGTCGGAGCGCTGGAGCGGCGGAACTGGATCTTCTCGCCGCCGATCAGCACACCCGCCGGCTGGATCTCACCGCCGAAGTGGCACGCCGATTCGTGCATCTACTGTCCGATCAGGAAATGCTCAGCACGGCTCGGCGAGCAACCGATCTCGCCAGGCAAGCGCGTGATGCAGCTCGCGAGCGTGTGACCATCGGTGCTTCGTCTCCAGCCGCGGTTGGACGCGCCGAGATCGCGCTCGCCCGCGCCGAGATCGAACTGGAACACGCCGAACATGAGCTGGCCGCATCGCGCGTCAAACTGTCCGTGCTGTGGGGCGAGCCGACGCCCTCCTTCGTCCAGGCGCAAGGAAATCTGTTCGAGTTGAGCGAGGAGCGGTCGTTCGATGCTTATCGCGCCCGCCTCGATGACAGCCCGGATCTCGCTCGCCTGACATCACAACTGCAGGCCGAGGATGCGCGCATTCGATTGGCTCAGGCTCAGCGCGTGCCCGATGTCTCTGTCTCGGCCGGCGTACGTCGGTTGGAAACATTGGACGATCAGGCACTGGTCGCCGGATTCTCGATTCCGCTCGGTACTCGCCGACGTGCCGACCACCAGGAGCGCGCCGCGCGAGCCAGTCGAACGATGATCGAACAGGATCGAGAAGCTCGCCGCCTCGAACTACACGCCACGTTATACGAGCTGTATCAGGAACTCCTGCACGCGCGCACCGAAGCACAGTCGCTGCACGAGAGAGTGCGCCCGCAAGCCGAAGCCATGCTCAAGACGACGGCCGAAGGCTATCGCGCCGGCCGCTTCTCGCTGCTGGAACTGGCCGACGCGCAGATTCAGTTGATCGATCTCGAGCGCGAGGCCATCAAAGCCGCCGCGCAATTCCATACATTGCTGATCGATATCAGTCGCGTGACGGGCGACCCCATTATCGTTCTCGCCTCGCGGAGCGCGCCATGAACAACAAACTCATCCTGCTCGTTACCGTACTCGGACTCATCGCAGGTTGCGGCTCCAAACACGAACCGGCCGACGATCACGACCACGATCATGAAGCGGCCGAGGAATCCGAGGCTGGTCAGCATGCGGCTCGCACGACCATCGATGCGCAAACAGCGCAGCGGATGGGCATTGTTACTGCTGAAGCAGGTCCGGCGGTACTCAAGCAGCAGCTCTCCCTTTCCGGTGTGATTCAGGCAGACCCGGCGCGAGTCTCGCGGGTGCGGGCGCGCTATCCGGGTATCGTGAGAGAAGTCGCGGCTCAACCTTGGACGACTGTATCGAAAGGCGCACTGCTCGCCAGCGTACAAAGCAACGAGAGCCTGCAGAACTACGCCGTCAACGCGCCCATCGGCGGTGTGATCGTCGAGCACCGTGCGCAGATCGGCGAAGCGACTGGCGAAGAGGTGCTGTTCACCATCGTCGATCTATCGCGCGTGTGGGTCGAGCTCGATGTGTTCCAGAACGATCTGGCGCGCATTGCCGATGGACAGGCTGTGGAAATATTCGACCTGGATGGTCGCAAGCTCGCCGATGGCCGCCTCGCCCGCATCGCTCCGCTCGCGATTCATGGCAGTCAAAGCGTCCGCGCAAGAGTGATCTTGGACAACGCGACGGGAGCGCTACGCCCCGGTCAGTTCGTCACTGGACGAGTCACCGTCAGCGAGATCAACGCGACGCTGGTCGTGGAAAAGTCCGCCCTGCAGCGTTTCCGCGAATCCGACGTGGTGTTTCAGCAGGTCGGCGACACATACGAAGTTCGCATACTGGAGTTGGGTCGCACCGATGCGACTCGCGTCGAAGTGCTCGCCGGCCTGGATCCGGGCGCGCGCTACGTCACGGGCAATAGTTATCTCATCAAAGCCGACATCGAGAAGTCCGGCGCCAGTCACGATCACTAAAGGACGCGCCATGCTCAACAACATCATCGATTTCTCGTTGCGCCAGCGCTGGTTCATCCTCGGCGTCGTCGCGCTGCTGTCCGCGATCGGCATCTACAACTATCAGCGACTACCCATCGACGCCGTGCCGGACATCACCAACGTACAGGTGCAGATCAATACGCAGGCGCCCGGGTTCTCGCCGCTCGAAGCGGAACAGCGCGTCACCTTTCCAGTCGAGACGGCGATGGCCGGATTGCCGCGACTGGAATACACGCGCTCGCTGTCACGCTATGGTCTGTCGCAAGTCACGGTCGTCTTCAAAGACGGCACCGACATCTATTTCGCCAGACAGCTGGTGGCCGAGCGCATCGCCGAAGTGCGCTCACAGTTGCCCAGGGGCGTGGAGCCTTCACTGGGTCCGATCGCCACCGGCCTCGGCGAAATCTTCATGTACACGGTCACCGCCGATGAAGGCACGGCCTGGACGCCGACGGATCTGAGAACGGCGCAGGACTGGATCATCCGGCCTCAATTGCGCCAGACACCCGGGGCGGTCGAGGTCAACACCATCGGCGGCTACGAAAAAGCATTCGTCGTCACGCCGCGTCCGGAGCAATTGCTGGCCTATGACTTGAGCTTCGACGATCTGCTCACTGCCATTGCCAACAACAATGAGAACATCGGCGCGGGTTACATCGAACGCAACGGCGCCCAATACCTGATCCGCTCGCCGGGACAGATCACGACCATCGATGAGTTGCGAACCATCGTCGTCGCACAGCGCGCCGGCGTCGCCGTGCGGCTGGCC
>JBEVKA010000045.1:0-5615 GCA_040509855.1 Steroidobacter sp. | reverse complement strand
CCGCCAATCGCAACAACTCGCCGTTCCCGCAGCGAGGCCATGGCAGCATCCGTTTGCCGGAGATCTTCAACAATCCGAACGAGCTGGAGTGATATAGCTCGCGATATGATCGGGCAGACCGCTGCGTCCGCCCGATCATGTCGCAAGTCAGGTCACTCCAGCTCGTTCGGATTGTTGAAGATCTCCGGCAAACGGATGCTGCCATGGCCTCGCTGCGGGAACGTCGAGTTGTTGCGATTGGCGGGTTCCAGGTTCGACGCCGTGTCGTCCGGCGGGAACAGCACGAGCGTGTTGAGGAACTCCAGGATCGCTCCCTTCGACGTTTCGGACAGCGCGACAAAGGCGTTCCTGGACGTAAGCGCTTCGCCGCCATGTCTCAGGATGACTTCCTTCAAGTTGATGCTGCGCCCGTCGTGCCCATACGGCGGCGAACTGCCCACACCCCACAGCGGCTCCGTCATGAAGTGAGTCGTGAGCGACCCGTCGAAGTTGCGCTCATGAAAGCCCGGCCCGAGATCGTGCCGCTTCATGTCCGCGTAGAAATTCCGGCCCATGAATGAGTTGCGGTTCGGCACCTTGATGGTCGGATGACCCGAGCCGTCGTCCTGCTCGGATACCAGCAGCGATGCTGTTGCAAACAGGCTGTTGAAGACGCCGTTCTGCGGATCGTAGGCGGTCTCCACATCCGCCACGCGTCGATCGCGTGTTATCACCAGGTTGGGAATGTGACATCCGGTGCAGCCGATCTGCACCAGCAGGTTCTGGCCGATCTGTGCATTGTTGGTGTGCTGGTAGGTGCCGGGCTTGAAGTAGTTGAACAGATAGAACTCCATGTGATCCACCAGCGAGGTCGGAATCTCGTTGACGACGCCGTCGCGATCCACATCCTCCTGAGGCGTTCTGACCAGGCTGGCCTGGACGCGATCCGTCGAACCGTCCAGCACCATGCCCGTAGGTGTAGTGACTCGCCCACCGGCTGATGCTGTCGCGGTCAATGGATCCACCGCCTGCAAGCCCATCTCGTCGTTGAACGCGCCGATCACGAACTCGCGAATCGAGATCGTCGCGCCTTGGGCGAAGAATGGCCGCACACGCAGATCGGGATCGACACCCACGACGCGGCTGGTGTCGACGACGCCTTGAGCCGTTACACGAATCGTTCCGTAGTTGATGCCTTTGCTTTGCAATGCGCGTTCGACCGTTTGTCGCGTGCTCGTGGCCTGACTGATGGCGTTGCGACGTTGGTCGCGCAGCTCACCAGTGATTTCATCCGCAAGCATTTCCTGCAAGCCGAGGCCGAAGAGATGAGGCGCATCGCGGCTGTCGGGCCGCGTCACCACATCGCCGCCGAAGCCCGCCGAACCGCGAGGGCGTCCGTGACATCCGGCGCAGCTATCGACCAGGCCTGCGCCGATCGCTGCTTGAGCGTGGATATCGCCAATGCCATCGTTGGTGCGTGGTCCAAAGCCTTGCGCATCCGTGAACTTGCGTTGGAACAACTGGCGGCCGCGTCGTATTGAGCGAGCGGGGTCGCGCATTGTGATGAAGGTCGACGATCCGGGGGTCATGACGTTGCCGACGCCAGCGCCAATCTGCTCCTCCAGGCTCTTGAATATACCGGCGCGTTCGACGTTGGGCGTTTGTGTCTGATCGGTCAATTGGGCATTGGCATTCTGTGTGTAACAGGCACACACCAGCACCGCTACAGGCATCCATCGATGCCTCGCATGAATTAACATAGGAATCTCCTTTCCTGATCTATCACGGTGACATTGCTAGTTCCCTCTCTCGACAATGCACCGATCGACCACGCGGTGCGGGCAGGAGCGTACTCCCCGCGTTGGTGCGGGCCTATCAATGTTGTGCCTATAAATAAAATAATTGCGCCATTTCGGGGCGCAACGCAGGGGCTTGCGAATTCGGCATGAGATCGCGCGAATTCGTTATGAGAGCGGCGGTGAGATGCAGGCCGCGAGGACGCGGCGATGTTTCATCGTTAGAAACATCGCGCTCCGATGCTAAGTTATCGGTCAGTTATCGAGAATTATGGAGCGGATCTTCCGGCTCAGGTCCGCGATCTCGAACGGCTTGGTCACCACGTGCATGCCGTGTTCGAGATGGCCGTGATTGAGCACGGCGTTCTCGGCGAAGCCAGTGATGAAGAGCACTTTGAGTCCTGGCCGTAGTTGACGCGCGGCGTCCGCCACTTGTCGACCATTCATGCCGTTTGGCAGGCCCACGTCCGTGACCAGCAGGTCGATGTGCGTGTCCGACTCCAGCACCTTCAGGCCGGCAGCGCCGTCGGCCGCTTCGATCGCCGCGTAGCCCAGTTCTTCCAGCGTGTCGACGACCAGCATTCGCACCAGCGGTTCGTCGTCGATGATGAGCACAGTCTCACCGCTCTGCGAGCGCGCGAGCTGAGCCGCATCGGGCTCGATGCTCGCCGAATCGGCATCGCCGAGATGACGCGGCATGTAGATGCACACCATTGTTCCCTTGCCGAGCTCCGAATAGATGCGAGCCTGGCCACCGGATTGGCGCGCGAAGCCGTAGATCATGGACAGGCCGAGGCCGGTGCCCAGTCCGATCGGCTTGGTAGTGAAGAAAGGATCGAACGCCTTGGCCACGACTTCCGGCGTCATGCCGACGCCATTGTCACTCACGCACATCGAAACATACTGGCCCGCGGGCAAATCGCGTTCGCGTGCGGCACGTTCGTCGAGCCAGCGGTTGGCGGTTTCGATCGTTAGTTTGCCACCCTCGGGCATCGCGTCGCGCGCGTTGATGGCGAGATTGAGCAACGCGTTTTCGAGTTGATTCGGATCGACGTGGATGCTCCAGATGCCGGCGCCGGACACGGTCTCCATCGCGATGGATGGCCCGATCGTGCGGCGGATCAACTCTTCCATGCCGGCGATCAGCGCATTGATGTTGATGGTCCTGGGATCGAGCGTCTGGCGTCGCGAGAAGGCCAGCAATCGATGCGTGAGCGAAGCGGCGCGTTTGGATGCGCTTTGCGCAGCGAGCACGTAGCGATCCACATCGGCGTAACGTCCCTGCAGGACGCGCGCCTGCACCAGTTCGAGCGAGCCGGAAATGCCGGTCAGCAGATTGTTGAAATCGTGCGCCAGGCCACCGGTGAGCTGACCGACGGCTTCCATCTTCTGCGACTGTCGCAAGGCTTCTTCGAGCCTGCGCATCTCTGCTTCGCGCGCTTTGGTCGCGCTCAGGTCGCGCCCGACCGCGATGAAGTTGATGCCGTCCGGCTCGGGAGACACGGTCCACTCGATGGGTTTCCAACTGCCGTCGCGGGTCGCGATCCGATTTTCGAAGCGAGTCGGCTCCGCGGTTTCGCGCATTCGTTCGATTGCCGCGAGCGTCGGAGCGGCGTCTTGCGAATGCATGAACGTCGCGTACGGTCGGCTGAGCAACTCCGTCGCCGTCCAGCCGAGCGAACGGGTCCATGCCGGACTCACGGCGGACATCATGCCCATGTAGTCGGCGCGGGCGAGCATGTCTTCCGACAAGCGCCACAGACGATCTCGCTCGGCGCTGCGCTCGCTGACGCGAGCTTCCAATGTTTCATTGAGCTCGCGCAGCGCGGTCTCGGCGCGCTTTCTCGCCGTCAGATCCTGGAATAGCACGGCCACCTGATTTCTTTCCGGAGGCTCGACGCGGAATGCCGCGAGTTCGAGCCAACGCCCGGTGGCTTCCAACTCGCGTTCGAAGCGGATCGGCCGGCCGGTGTGCAGCACGCTCGCATACAGATCGATCCATCCTTGCGCTTCGGCGCCCACCATCGCGCGAACTTTTTGTCCGACGACGTTGGTGATGCCCGCGTGCACGGCATAAGCGGGATTGGCTTCGATGTGCACATAGTCGCTCAGCGGACCGTGCGGTCCGTCGATGAACTCGATGATGCAGAAACCTTCGTCCATGGCGTTGAACAGCGCGCGATAGCGTCGTTCGCTTTCGGCCAGTGCGAGGTCGGTGTGTGCACGTTCCATCGCGGCCCAGGTGCGCTCGGCGACTTCGCGAACGATCGCTTCGTCGTCGTCCGTCCAGAGCCGAGGCTCCATCTGGTCCGCATAGAATGCGGCGAGGAAACGTCCATTCTTGAGCAGCGGAACGGCGATGCAGGCGCGCACGTTGCCGGCTGCTTCGTATGCCGTGTGGGCGCCGTTGATGCGCTTATCCGCGATGACGTCGTCGATGCGCACCGTTCGTCCGGCGCGGCAGTCCGTCATCACTTCCGTGCTGAAGTCGTTCAGGCGCCAGCGTCCGGTGAGCGTCGACATGCGACCATCGGTCCAGTCGTGCGCAACCGTGAAGAATTCACCGGACGGATCGACCTCGCCCAGGCCTGCGCGTCCCGCTCCGAGATAGACACCGAGCATTTCGGCGGAGGCCGCCGCGATCGCGCTTCGTTCCGTCAAATCTCTCAATCGATCTTGCAGGCCGATGACGAATGCGTGGCGGCGCTCGCCGAGCACTCGCGTCGTTGTTTCATTCGCCACGCCCATCATCGCAACGACAGCGCCGGTTTCGTCGCGCACCGGCGAGTACGAGAACGTCCACCACGTACGCTCTTCGCCGCCCGGCCGCGTCAACGTGATCGGCAGATCCTCGAACCGACTGCCAATGCCCGCCAGCGCCTTGTCGACGATGGGTTCGATCTGGCCCCACGAATCGAACCAGAGCTCGCGCAGCGGCTGGCCGAGCGGCGGCTTGCGGCGTGGCCTGAGCAATGGCTGGAACGCGTCGTTACAAAGAAATGTCAGCCCCGGTCCCCAGGCGATGAACATGGACTCGGGCGAGTCCAGCATGATGTTGACCGCGACTTTCAACGCCACCGGCCAGCCTGACGGTGGACCCAGCGCCGTGCGTTCCCAGTCGTGCGCACGCATGGCCTCGGCCATGAGGCCGCGACTGGCGGGAAAGCCGGCATCCGAAATTTGCGAATCGGTCGACAACACCACGGTACCCCACGGCTGAAGCGCAGAGTTTACTCAAAGTAGCTCGTGACCCAAATCCAGGGCGCATCATGAATACCGGGGAATGGATCAGTGAGCGGCGCAACCCTCGCTGGTGGGGTTCGGTACGAGAAATTAAGGAAGGTCCTCCGAATTGGACCGTAGACGGACAGTCCTTTTTAGAGGATGTACCTTAAATAGGACCTGTGCCAGGGTGTCCCTTATGAAGGACACCATCCTGAGAAACGCCGAGCAGCTGGGCTCCACCGTCCGGCTCAAGCGCAATGAAAAGGGGCTGTCGCAGAGCGCCCTGGCCGAGCTGTTGGGCGTGGAGCGAAAGTGGGTGCTGCGCCTGGAGGCCGGAAATCCCAAGGCGGAGTTCGGGCTCGTGCTGAAGGCGCTGGAGCTGGTTGGCATCCGAGCGCTTCTGCGCGATGAGGAGCGCGGCGGCACGGGCAGTCGCGCCGAGTCCTCGCGGCTCGATGAGGTCTTCGGTCGAGTGCAGAGGCGTAAGTGAGCGAGCTTCTCGCGGTGATCGAGGGAGAGATCATCGGTCGGCTGACCGCCGATGGCGCCGGTCGCCTCTCGTTCGAGGCGGCCCGCGATCAGGCGCTCCAGGATGGCTTGGCGAAGCTGGTCATT
>JBEVKA010000044.1:0-3805 GCA_040509855.1 Steroidobacter sp. | reverse complement strand
TGTGCAGCGACTTGTCGCTGGCCGACAGGCGACCTTTGAAGAACAGCTTCTGCCACTGCTTGACCATGCCGTCGCCGCAGTTGTTGAGCACTACGATCTTCACCGGCAGATCATAGGTCGTGACCGTCTCGAGCTCGCCCAGATTCATGCGAATGCTGGCGTCGCCGTCGATGTCGATCACCAGCTTGTCCGGATTCGCCAGTTGCGCGCCGATGGCCGCAGGCAGACCGAAACCCATCGTGCCCATGCTGCCCGACGTCAGCCACAAGCGCGGCGAGCGGAAATCGAAATACTGCGCCGACCACATCTGATGCTGACCGACGCCAGTGCTGATGATCGCCTCGCCTTGCGTCAGCTTGTTGATCGCTTCGATGACGTGATACGGCTGGATCAACGTGCTGTCGCGATCGTAGTTCATCGCGTGCTCGCGTCGCAGTTGCGCGCAATGTTCGACCCAGCTCGACCAGTCGCGGCGGAAGTTGCCGCGGCGACCGTATGCGAGCAGCGCTCGCAAGGCTTCCGCCAGCATGCCGACGTGATGCCAGTGCACCGATTTCACTTTATTGACTTCGGATGCGTCGATGTCGATCTGCGCGATCCGCTTCGCGTTCGGCGCGAATTTGGGCGGATTTCCAGCGACGCGATCGTCGAAGCGCGCGCCGAGCGTGATGAGGAAATCGCAATCGTCCACCGCGTAATTGGCGAACGCCGCGCCGTGCATGCCGAGCATGCTCATCGACAGCGAATGTTTGGTGTCGAACGCGCCCAGGCCCATGAGCGTCGTGACCACCGGGATGTTGTATTCGACCGCAAGCTCGCGCAGCGCCGCCGAGCCTCCCGAATGAACCACGCCGCCACCGGCGTAGATCAACGGCCGTTTCGCCTCGCCCAGCATGCTGAAGAACTCGGCGCACTGCGCGTCCGACAAAGTGCTGCGAAGCAGGCGATTCATGCGATGACGATAGCCAGGCACAGGCAAGCGCCCGGCGCCTTGAAATGCGCCGCGCCAGTTCTGCACGTCCTTGGGAACATCGATGACCACCGGGCCAGGGCGGCCGGTGCGCGCGATCTCGAACGCGGTGCGCACGGTGGCTTCCAGCTTTGCCGCGTCAGTCACCAGGAACACATGTTTGGCGACCGAGCCCATGATGCTGGCGACCGGCGCTTCCTGAAACGCGTCGCTGCCAATGGCACCCGTCGGCACCTGGCCGCAGATCACCACGATAGGAACCGAGTCGGCCATGCAATCGCGCACCGGCGTCACGGTGTTGGTGGCGCCGGGACCGGAAGTGACCACGCACACACCGACTTTGCCTGTACTGCGCGCGTAACCGGCAGCCATGAAGCCGGCGCCTTGTTCATTCGCAGGCACCACCAGCGGCATGGGCTGGCGCCCATCCACCGCGTGATCGCGGTTGTAGACGAAAATCGCGTCGTAAGTGGGCAGGATCGCGCCGCCGCTGTAGCCGAATACCGTATCCACGCCCTCATCGGCCAACACCTGGACCAGGATCTCGGCGCCTGACAGCTGCTTGCCGGCGAGCGGATGGCTGGCGACGGAAAGCGCGGCGGGACTGTGTTTCACGACTGATTCCGGAAAAAGCTGCGCCGGCGCATTGAATACACCGGCTCACGCGACGGGGGCAGACTACCGCAAGCCCGCCTCCACCGTCCATTTGGCCCCTGTCTAAAGCTAGGCGTCCGCCGGCGCGTCCCGTATGCTTTTTGGCCCCTCTTTCCCCTCACCGTACGGCAACCGATGACCACCGTAGCGACGCCTTCCCGGCCTGCCTCGACTTCGAAAGGAACCTCGGCGATGACCTCTCGCAAGCGCCACATCGTTTCGATCCTGTTGCAGAACGAAGTGGGAGCGCTGACGCGCGTCACCAGTCTGTTCTCCACGCGCGGCTACAACATCGAATCGCTGAACGTCGCGCCCACCGAAGACCCGACCGTTTCGCGTCTGACGCTGGTCACCACCGGCTCCGAGGCGGTGGTGCAGCAGATCGTCAATCAATCGCTCAAGCTCATCGACGTAGTGAACGTCGACGATGTGACGCGAGATCAGCACGTCGAGCGCGAGCTGCTGCTGTTGAAGTTGCGAGTGCCCGCATCACAGCTCGCGACGCTGAGCCTCGCCGTGCAGAAGGCGGGCGGACAAGTCTTGTCGGATGACGTGGAAAGCTATACCGTCGAATTGACCGACAGCGAATCGCAGATCAACAGGTTCATTGCCGAAGCGGGGAATCTCGGCGAAGTCCTGGAGGTCGTACGAAGCGGTGCGCTGGCGATGCTGCGTGGGGCCACCACACTTCGCGCGTGAGAGCGCGACTCGAGTTCTCTGCAAACATCACGGGCAGGATGTTTTTCGGGAGCGTGTTCGATGTATTTCGAACTGCGCCTGTTGGCGTCTGCGCGATGATGCTTGGGAGAGACGATGTATCGCTTGTATGACTATCTGCCCTCCGGCAACGGCTACAAAGTGCGCCTGGTGCTCAAGTATCTCGAGCTCCCGTACCAGCTGATCCAAACCGACATCAAGATTGGCGCGACACGCACGCCGGACTTTCTCGCCAAGAACTCCAATGGGCGCATCCCGCTGCTGGAGATCCCCGGCAAGGGTTACCTGCCCGAAAGCCACGCCATCATTTCATTCCTCGCCGAGGATTCTCCGCTGATTCCCGAGGATCGCTTTCAACGCGCGCGCATGTGGCACTGGCTGTGCTTCGAGCAGTACAACCTCGAACCGAACATCGGCACCGTGCGCTTCTGGCTCAAATATCTGGGCAAGACGCGCGCCGAGTTGGGCGAGAAACTGATCGAGAAAAAGAAGAGCGGCTACGCGGCGCTGGATGTGCTGGAAGATGGCCTGCGCGAGCGTACCTTCCTGGTCGGCGAGCAATACTCGTTGGCGGACATCGGTTTGTACGCCTACACCCATGTGGCGCACGAGGGTGGCTTCGATCTCGCGCCTTATCCAAACATTCGCAGCTGGTGCGAACGAGTAGCGGCGCAACCACGCTGGGCGCCCATCAGCGAAGCATAACTACGGCAGCAATATCGTCGAGCCGGTAGTTCGACGCGCTTCCAATTCGGTGTGCGCTTGAGCGGCATCTTTCAACGCATACGTCTGGCCGATCTGGACTTTGATAACACCGCGCGCGATGAGATCGAACAGTTCCTGCGCGGCGCGCGTCAGCGGCGAACGGGTCGAGATGAAATGAAACAACGTCGACCGCGTCAAATAAAGTGAACCGCGTTTCGACAACTCGAGCGGCGAAATCGCTGGCGGTGGTCCCGAAGCATTTCCATAGCTCACTAACATGCCGCGAGAACGCAGCGTATCGAGCGAGCGCATGAAAGTATCTTTGCCCACCGAGTCATACGCCACGCCGACTCCGCGACCGCCCGTGATCGCTTTCGCTTGCGCGACCCAATCATCACCAGATAACAAGGCATGCTGAGCGCCGAGCGATTTCACCAGCTCCGCTTTTTCGGCCGAGCCCACGATTGCAATCACGACCGCGCCCAGGTGACGAGCCCACTGGACGAGAATCGAACCCACTCCGCCTGCAGCCGCGTGCACTAACAACGCGTCGCCTTTGCGCACGCGATAGACCTGTCGCAGCAACATTTGCGCAGTGAGGCCTTTGAGAATAGACGCCGCGGCGGTTCGATCATCGACGCCGTCGGGGATTTTCACCAGCCGTTCGGCGGGTACGAGCCGCGTTTCGGCGTAGGCGCCGGAGCCGCTCAATGAATAGGCGACGCGGTCGCCGACTTTGAGTTGTTTGACGCCCGCACC
>JBEVKA010000043.1:0-3933 GCA_040509855.1 Steroidobacter sp. | reverse complement strand
ACCAGGAGCGCGCGCTCACCACCGACGGCACCGGCCTGGTCCAGAACGGCGTGGCCGAATTCGTTGCGCAGGAAGAGATGGATCGCAACACCGGCTACTGGTGGTCGCCGGACGATGCGCACGTCGCGTTCACGCGCATCGACGACTCGCCGGTGCAGGAAGTCGAACGCTTCGAGATCAACGCCGATGGCGCGCGTATGTTTCGTCAGCGCTATCCCGCGGCGGGCACAGCCAACACCAAGGTCGAGCTGAAGGTCGTTGCGCTGGCGACGGGCAAGGTCACTGATGTGGACCTGGCGCTCGGCGATGGCTATCTCGCGCGCGTGAAGTGGTTTCCTGATTCCAAACATCTCGCCGTTCAACGGCAGACGCGCGACCAGAAGAAACTGGAGCTGCTCAAGGTCGATACCGCGACAGGCGCGGGACGCGTGATCCTCGCGGAAACGAGTCCGCATTGGGTCGAACTCAACGATGACTTCAAGTTTCTGACGTCGCGGCCGGCGTTCGTGTGGTCTTCACGACG
This sequence comes from Steroidobacter sp., assembly GCA_040509855.1. Taxonomy (GTDB): domain Bacteria; phylum Pseudomonadota; class Gammaproteobacteria; order Steroidobacterales; family Steroidobacteraceae; genus Steroidobacter. Next base: position 3,410 of record JBEVKA010000043.1, on the reverse strand, counting down.
CAGCGGCTACAAACATCTGTATCTCTACGACCTGGAAGGTCGGTTGCAGCGGCCGCTCACCGCCGGCGACTGGATGGTGGTCGGCGATGGCGCCGAGAACGGCCTGGTCGGCGTCGACGAGAAGCTCGGGCGCGTTTATTTCCTGGCCAGCGAAGCTTCGCCGCTGGAACGTCATTTGTATTGGACGTCGCTCGACACTCAGGAGCCCGCGAAAGTCACCCGCGTGTCGCGCGAAGCTGGTTGGCACGATGTGAAGCTGCTGCCGGGTGCGCAAAGCTATCTGGATTTGTTTTCTTCGCCAGATCAGCCGCCGACGGCGAGTGTGCGCAAGCTCGACGGCTCCGTGCAGCACTGGTTGTTGCGCAACCCGCTCGACGCCAAACATCCGTATCACCCGTTTGTTTCCAATCAGGTCAAGGAAGAGTTCGGGTCGCTGACCGCGAGCGACGGCCAGCAGCTCTACTATCGATTGCTGAAGCCGGCCAATATGCGCGAGGGCGTGCGTCATCCGGCGATCGTCGACGTTTATGGCGGGCCGCACTTTCAATACGTGCGCAAGGATTGGATGGGCGGCGCGCGTACGACTCAGGGATTGTTCCGGCAGGTGCTGGCGCAGAATGGCTTCGTCGTGCTGACGCTCGACAATCGCGGCTCGGGCTTTCGTGGCAATGCCTTCGAGTCGGTGATCGCCAATCGCACCGGCAAGGCGGAGATCGAGGATCAGCTGCGCGGCGTCGAGTTCCTGAAATCACAATCGTACGTCGCCGGCGACCGCATCGGCATCATGGGCTGGAGCTATGGCGGTTACATGTCGCTGATGGCGCTCACGACAACGACGGCATTTCGCGCTGGTGTCGCGGGCGCGCCGGTTACCGACTGGCGGCTCTACGACACTCACTACACCGAACGTTATCTCGGCACGCCGCAAGCAAACAACGCCGGCTATGAAGCCAGCGCGGTCATTCCAAACGCGGGTTCGTTACACGGCGCACTACTTCTCGTGCACGGCATGGCGGATGACAATGTGCTGTTCACTCACAGCACGCAGCTGATGCAGAAGCTGCAATCGCTGGACAAACCTTTCGATGTAATGACCTACCCGGGCGGCAAGCACGGCTTGATCCGCATGCCGCAGCAGGGTCGGCACTATTATGAAATGGTATTGCGCTTCTTCTCGCGGGAGCTGGGAGCGCCCGCGCCGTCGTCCTAAACGCGCGCGGCGCGCAGTGCTGGGATCATCGGACGATCGGCTTCGAGCAACCCGACCGTCTCCAGCTGATCGAGCGTCACCCATTGCAATGGCTGGCCCTCGACCGACGTCGGCGTGCCCGTGAAGCGCGAGACCAACCAGAGATCGAGCATCACACGGCGATCGGAGTATGCATGCTCGTACGCGATGAGCCGCTGCGCTTCGTGAACTTCCACACCCAACTCTTCTCGCAGCTCTCGCTGTAAACCCACCAGCGGCTGCTCATCCGCTTCGAGCTTGCCGCCAGGAAATTCCCAGCCCCCAGCCATATGTTTGCCGGGCGGCCGCTGCGCAATCAGCACGCGGCCTTGCTCATCGAACAAGGCGCCAGCGACGACGTGGATCATCAGATTATTTCACTCGCTTGCGGTCCGGTGCTGTGAGCCGCCGAGGCCCGAACCGTCGCGCGCCGCGCATTACGTAGAGAATGTAGACGCGATCGCCATCCAGGCGATAGAAGATGCGGCAGGGGGGCTCGACAATCTGGCGATATCGCCAACCCTTCAGCTCAGGTAGACGCGAGCCGCTCTTGGGGTGTTGCGTGAGCTGTTCGACATGCTTGAACACACGCTGCACGAGTTCCCTTGCCGCATCCGGCTTGTCCAGAGCGATGTAGTCGGCGATCGCATCCAAATCGGCAAGTGCGGGCTCGGTCCAGATTACTTCAGCCATCGCGCCATGCGCTGTTTGGCTTGAGCGTGGGAAAGCGTGCGCCCATCCTCGACGGCCTTCTCGCCGCGGGCGATACCCTCCAGCAGGCTCATCCGTTGCTGCATGGCCTCGTAGGTTTCCACGTCGATCAGGTAGGCGCTGGGAAGCCCATGTTGTGTGATGAGAATGGGCTCCCGGCTGCGCTCCACTTCCGAAAGCAACTCGGTGGCCTGGCGCTTCAGCGTGGTGACGAGTTCGGTACGCATGCGAGTGATACTAAAGTGGCACTCGCGCGTCACGCAAGCCGTTTCGCCAAAACGGCTTATCCCTGCCCCGCCAACGCCCCATGGCAATGTTTGAATTTCTTCCCCGACCCGCACGGGCAAGGCTCATTGCGCCCCACCTTCTTGGTCTCGCGCACGAACTGTGCGACCGGCTCGCCAGACGGGGTCGGTTGCGGTTCGGCTTGAGGAGCCTGAGGGGCGGTGATCTGTTCCGGGGCGGCGTGCTGGAATTGCATGGCGCGGGCGAGGCGCTGTTGGCGCTCCTCCTCTTCACGATCGATGTCGGCCTGGGTGCGTAGCTGCATCCGGCACAGCATCGAGATGGTGTCGTGTTTGATGCGATCGAGCATGGCGGTGAACAGCTCGAACGCTTCGCGCTTGTATTCCTGCTTGGGGTTCTTCTGCGCGTAGCTGCGCAGATGAATGCCCTGGCGCAAATAGTCCATCGCCGCGAGGTGCTCGCGCCAGTGCGAGTCCAGTTGCTGCAGCATGATGGCTTTTTCGATATGACGAACCACCGGCGCGCCGTACAGCTGCACCTTCGCTTCGTATGCCTGATCGATTTCCGCCAGCGCGCGCTTGCGCAGGCCGTCCTCGACCATGTTTTTGTCTTCTTCCAGCCAGGCTTTCGGATCGACCGCGACGGCGAAATCTTTTTCGATCGCCTGCTTCAGCCCTTCGATGTCCCACATCTCTTCCAGGCTGTTGGGCGGCACGAAACGATCCATCGCGGTGTTGACCACTTCGTGACGAATGCCGGCGACGGCATCACCAACGTCCTCGGCTGCCATCAGCTCGGTGCGCTGGGCGTAGATGACCTTGCGCTGATCGTTGGCGACGTCGTCGTATTCGAGCAGGTTCTTACGAGCATCGAAGTTGTGCGCTTCGACCTTGCGCTGGGCGCGCTCGATTTGTTTCGAGAGCATGCGGCTCTCGATCACCTCGCCTTCCTTCAGGCCGGCCGTGTGCAGCCAGCGCTTGACGCGTTCGGGATCCCCGAAGATGCGCATCAAGTTGTCTTCGAGCGAGAGATAGAAACGGCTCGAACCGGCGTCGCCCTGACGGCCCGAACGGCCGCGCAGCTGATTGTCGATACGGCGCGCTTCGTGACGTTCCGTGCCGACGATATGCAAGCCACCGGCGGTCAGCACCGCGTCGTGACGCACTTTCCATTCTTCGCGCACGCTAGTTTTGGTCGCTTCGTCGACTTCGCCCAGGCCCTGCAA
>JBEVKA010000042.1:0-7319 GCA_040509855.1 Steroidobacter sp. | reverse complement strand
CGATTTCATTCGGCGCTGCATTAGTCAACGCTAAGAGGGAATGCAATAATCCAAGGACTTGCTTATGGGTGCGGAATGACGCTGGAAGACCTGAGACTCCTGGTGGCGGCGTGCGAGGCGGGCAGCATGAGTTCGCTCGCGCGCGAGCTGCAGCGAACGCAGTCGTCTGTGAGTCAGCACATCGCGCGCTTGGAGAGCGAACTGGGCGTGCGGCTGCTCGAACGTCACGCTCGCGGCGTGCAGCCGACTGCGGCGGGAAAGATCCTCAAGGACTTCGCCATGGAAGGCTTGGACGCCATCGAGATTGGCTTGCAGCGCATTCGCGCGCTTCAGCACGGCGAGTCACAGACACTCACGATCACCACCGGCGGCACAACGGTACGTCATTTCATGAGCAATGCCGTGGTGCGCTTCAGAAAGGAATATCCGGCGGTGAACCTGCGCTTCCTGCCGGCCAGTTCCACGCGGCGCTGTTTCGAGATCCTGCGATTGAGTCAGGCCGAGCTGGGTTTTGTGACGACGGGCGAACCCGCGCGCGGCATCAACGAACGGACCATCGCCAAACAACGGATGTTTCTTTTGACGGCCAAGTCAGACCCGTTGGCGAAGCGACGCAAGTTGCAGCTGAAAGATCTGCATTCGATCCGATATCTCGGACTCGCGGGCGGCACCACTCATCATTCGGCCATCGAACAGGCGGCGCTCGAGCGTGGCGTGCAGCTGCGGCCGGAAGTGACATTCGACGATTTCGACACCGCGAAGATCTTTGTCGAGCTCGGGCTCGGCCAGGCCATCGTGCCCGCGATGCATGCCTATAACTTCGAGAAGAGCGGTTCGGTGACTGCCGTGCCGATCGCGGATCTGCCGTCCGTATCAATCGGCTGGGCGTTTCGTCACTGGCAACACCTGGCGCCGGCGGCTCGCGACTTCGTCACGATCGTCAATCAACAGCTCGCCAAGCTGCACCATGTGCCCGGCCTGGAGCTGACCGCGGCCATTCGCGAATAGAAGAGGGGATCAGGCTTCGTCGAGGCTGGGCTGAAGTTTGGTCCTACCCAACAGCCGCAGTGTCAGATTGCGGCCGGAGCGGAGCACGGGATAGAGAATCCTCGAAGCAGTCGCTGAACGGAACACCAGCGAGTTGACCCGGTTGAACCAGCCCGAGGGCGTCGTTAACAGGGCCAGGGCATGGATGCAGTCGGCGCCATGGTAATAATTACCATCGAGCTTCAAGACCATTCCGGTATCGACATCGAAACCCAAACGCCGCACCTCGTCGACCAGCGCCGTATGTTCCCGGGCATTCGCCAAAGTGATCTGGCCGATCGCGTCACGCAGACGGACGTGACGAACATAGCGGGAACAGAACGGACATTCGCCGTCGTAGAGCAGCCAATTGGCGGCGACTTTGGGCTTCTCCGACACGGCAACTCCTAATCCGACGCGCGTTTCGCGTCGTTGGTGGGGCAGTCGGAGTAAAAGTTGCAGCCACTCAGCACCGGTAGATTACGCAACGCGTCATACGCGCCTGCCAACACCAGCGCCGCGAGAAAATACAAAGCCAGTTTTTTCCGAGAGACCATGTGTTTGCTCCCCAACCTCGAAGCGATCTTACTCTTTTGTTCGCGCCGCGCTACTTGGCATGGAACTCGCTTCGTTCTAGATCGTGGTGATGACGCGTTTCTTTACACTTGCATAGGCGCAGTTGTGGCGTAATTCAGGCGCCGATAGCGACGGGCCGATGCAACTGGCAAACTCGCCGGGCTTCTGAACAGAGGCGCCCGAGCGACACTGAAACGCTCGGGACAAAGAATGAGGGGAGCGGCATGAGTGCTCGCGCGGATCGCACAATAAACGGCTTTTGGCGCCAGCTGCGGCGTTCGACCAGTGACGCTGCGGATCGCGTTGCTGTCGACGGACTCGTTGCATTCTCACCAGTGTGGGCGGCCGCGGCCATTTTCAGTCTGGCCGGCGACCGGAACATGCTGATGTTCCGTGATGGTGCGTTACTTGGGTCGATCACGTGGTTCGCCGTGGGCGTGGCGATGCTGTTGATATGGCGACCGCGTTGGACTCAGCTGCTCGGACTGCTCGCCGCCATCATGTTTACGCGCTACATGATCGCGATGCCGGTGGCCGGCAACAACAAAATGATTACCGCGTTCATGAACGCCGGCATTCTCATCATCGGCGTGCACGCGCTGTTGAATTACAAAACCACGGCCGACATTCGCGAAAACATGTACGAGCACATGCGTGTGGTGGCGCGCGCATTGCTGGCGGTCATGTATTTCTACGGAATCTTTCACAAGATCAACACCGACTTCCTCGATCCGCGTGTCAGCTGCGCCGTCGCGCTGTACATGCCGCTGGCGGATGGTTTCGGCTTGCAGGACAGCCTGACCGGCAAGTATCTGGCGATCTGGAGCACGTTCATCGTCGAGGCCATCGCCATCGTCGCGCTGTATTGGAAACGGTACTTCGCGGTGGGCCTGCTGCTGGCGCTGATGTTCCATTTCGTCATCCCGATCTCGGTGTACTCGTGGTACATGGATTTCTCCAGCCTGGTGCTCGCGTTGTACATCCTCTCCGTGCCGCGTGAGGTGAGCGCACAGTTCTATGACCGCTGCGCCAGCTTGTTCCGCTTGCTGCGTGATCGCTTCGGGTCGCTGGGTCAGGCGCTGCCTTTCGGGATCGTCATCGGTGGTGCCATAGCGTTGGTGGCGTTGCTGGCGAGGTTTAGTCCGCAACCGACCATCGCGGCCTCGCATGCCTATCAATCCATTTGGGTGCTGATGTGGGTCGTCTACGGCGGTCTGACGATGCTGCTGCTCGCAAACGCGGCTCTGAGTCATCTGCCATGGCGGGGACAACAAGGCCCGCTTCGTCCGTTGTGGCTGTATGCCGTTCCGGCGACGCTGTTTATCGTCAGCGCGGGTCCTTACATGGGACTACGCACCGAAGCGTCGATCGCGATGTTCAGCAACCTGCACACCGAGGGTGGCGTCACCAATCATCTGGTAATCACGCAGCCTTGGGATTTCTTTCCGTATCAGCGCGATGTGGCAATGATTAAAGCGTCGTCCGATCCGGATTTGCAGAACTATGCCGATCGCAACCTGGGCCTGGTGATGTTCACCTTGAACGAGAAGCTGTTGAAGCGGCCCAATGACTGGGTGACGTACGAACTCAACGGCGTTCGGCATGAGCGCGCCACGGCTGCGTCGATCGGTGCGGCCACACACGCCAATGCGTTGGAACGGAAGTTTCTCATCTTCAAATACGTGGACTATGCGCGGCCCAAGGTGTGCACGCACTAGCCGAGCGCACCGTATCGGCGCAAGTGCTGCGGCCGTTTGCACCACGTGAATTCATAGAACTGCTCTGAAGGCCGCCCCGAGCGCGATCCGCCTGATCGCGGCTCGTGGCACGGCTCTTGCTCAAAACATCACGTTCGATCCAACGACGGGTCGAAAGGCGTCGCCGCCGTGGTGGGAATTCTTCCTTCCCGCTGGATCACTCGCGCATCCCATCTTGGGTCCGCGCACGCGCATTTCACCGCGCGTCGAGTGACAACAACTCACGCTCCAATGGCTTTCCATTGCTCGTTTCGGGCTCGCTCCCGAGCGGGTGTTACGCACTCAAGAGGCATTCGAACACCATGTCGTACCTGGCTCCGTCGGAATTCGTCACCAAGATGGTCGATGCAGGCGAATCGAAAGTATTCATGTCCACGCGCGATACGCTGATCCGCGCATACATGGCAGGCGCAATCCTGGCGCTGGCCGCCGTATTCGCCGTCTCCGTTTCCCAGCAAACGGGTTACCCGATCATCGGCGCGATTCTGTTTCCTGTCGGCTTCTGCATGCTGTACCTGTTGGGATTCGATTTGTTGACCGGCGTGTTCGTGCTGTCGCCGCTGGCGCTGATCGATAAGCGCCCGGGCGTGACACTGAGCGGAGTGTTGAAGAACTGGGGGTTGGTCTTCACCGGCAATCTCGCCGGCGCGGTGACGGTCGCCTTCATGATGGCGATCGTATTCACGTTTGGTTTCTCGACCGAACCGAATGCCGTGGGCAAGGTGATCGCTGGTATCGGCGAGGCACGCACGCTTGGCTACAAGGAATATGGTGCGGCCGGCATGCTGACGCTGTTCATCCGAGGCGTGCTCTGCAACTGGATGGTCTCGACGGGCGTCGTCGGCGCCATGATTTCAACATCGGTGAGCGGCAAGGTCATCGCGATGTGGATGCCCATCATGGTGTTCTTCGCCATGACGTTCGAGCATTCGGTGGTGAACATGTTCCTGTTCCCGTCGGCGCTCATCATGGGCGGCAATTTCTCGGTGATGGATTATCTGATCTGGAATGAAATCCCCACCGTGGTCGGCAATCTGATCGGCGGACTGACGTTCACCGGTCTGACGCTGTATTCCACGCACTTGCGGACGGCGGCTAAGAAGAGGCCTCTGCGTCTGGCTGCATGAAGCCGCCACATCGTTTGCAAGTCTCGCTCGGTCAGCATTCGATCGCTGGCCGGAAAGATAGCAACCAGGACTTTCATGGCGCCTGCATTCCTGACGAGCCACAGCTGACCACCAAAGGGATCGCCGTCGCATTGGCCGACGGCGTGAGCAGCAGCAACGTCAGCCGGATCGCTAGCGAGGCGGCCGTGAAAAGCCTGCTGGACGATTATTACTGCACGTCCGCTGCGTGGTCTGTCAGACAGTCCGCGCAGCGTGTGTTGATGGCGATCAACTCCTGGCTCTACGCTCAAACTCGGCAGAGCCAGTATCGATACGATCAAGATCGCGGCTATGTGTGCACTTTGAGCGCGGTGGTCATCAAGTCCGCCACCGCGCACATCTTTCACGTTGGCGATTCGAGAATCTATCGGCTGCGCGCGGGCACTCTCGAACAACTCACCGAAGATCATCGGCTGTGGATCTCACCTCACAAGAGTTATCTCAGCCGAGCTTTGGGTGTGAATCCTCAGCTGGAGATCGACTATCGCGCTGTGGGCATCGAGCCCGGCGATGTCTTGGCTCTTGCCACGGACGGGATTCATGAGCACGTCAATCAGCGGATACTCGCGGATTTGATAGCGAAGGAGGGCGGCGATCTGGATGTGGTAGCCCGCTCGATCGTCACCGAAGCGTACGAGCAGGGGAGCGATGACAACCTAACGGTACAACTGGTGCGCATCGACGACGTCCCAGAAGGGGATGTCACCGAGATTCATCACCAACTGAGCGAACTGCCCTTGCCGCCCGATCTCACACCGCGCATGGAGTTCGATGGCTTCAGGATCGTTCGCGAAATTCATATCAGCAGCCGCAGCCACGTTTATCTGGCACTCGATGGCGCGATGCCCGTGGTCATCAAGACGCCATCGGTCGATCTGCGCGGCGATGCCGAGTACCTGGAAAGATTCCTTCTCGAAGATTGGATCGCACGCCGCATCGACAGCCCTCATGTCGTGCGGGCTTGCGAGCCATCACGCAAGCGCAATTATCTTTATACGGTGACGGAACTGATCGACGGTCAGACGCTGACGCAATGGATGATCGACCATCCCAAGCCCAAGCTGGCGACCGTACGTGGCATCGTCGAGCAGATCGCCAAAGGGTTGCAGGCGTTTCACCGTTTGGAAATGTTGCATCAGGATCTGCGCCCGGAAAACGTCATGATCGATGCAAGCGGCACGGTGAAGATCATCGACTTCGGATCTGCTCGCGTCGCCGGCGTCGTCGAGAGCGCTGCAGTCGTACAGAACCTTCCACAGGGAACGGCGCAATACACGGCACCAGAATATTTCCTGGGCGAAGCGGGCACGTCGCGGTCGGATCTGTTCTCTCTCGGCGTGATCGCCTATCAGATGATTTCGGGACAGCTGCCGTTCGGTACTGAAGTCGCCAAGGCCAGCACCAAGGCCGCTCAGCGAAAGCTGATCTATCGGTCGCTGCTAGATGATGAATGTGACATTCCCGCCTGGTTCGATGAAACGCTCAGGAAGGCCACGCAGCCGGATCCGGACAAGCGTTATCAGGAGCTGTCGGAGTTCGTTTACGACTTGAGTCATCCCAACGAAGCTTACTTGCGACGAACCCGACCGCCGTTGCTCGAGCGCAATCCGCTGGTGTTCTGGAAGACGCTGGTCGTGATGCTGCTGATCGTCGTCGCAGTACTAGTGGGCACTCGCTAGGCCCTCCAGACCCTATCTCATATATGACATAATACACATTATGCGGTCAATAGATATCCAACTCAGGGCCTCAAGTGCCCAGCTTCACCGCAGCTGACTGTCCTTGCTCCCGCGACGGTTGTAGCCGCTGAAGGCAGCCGCTTCTTTGTCTTCCGCCTCCTGGCAAGCAACACACAAGCGCACGCCAGGAATCGCTTCACGACGGCGTTCGGGGATCTCAGCGTTACAGTGCGCGCAATGAGTCAGCCCAGGGCCGCTGGGTAGCTGACTCTTGGCGCGTTGGACGGCGTCCTTTACGGTCGCGTCGATCTGATCCTGTACGGCGCCGTCGCCGGCCCAACCCGTCGCCATCTCATCTCCCGAACTGATTTCGAAACCAACGCAGCCAATCTGGCTGCGTTCCGAAGTGATGCAAGGTGCGCATACCGTTGAGTCACTTCGGAGCATCACCTAAGCAAAGCAACCACATCAATCCATAAACGCACTCGCATCGCCAAAAAACCGCGGCGATTGGGTTGCCTTTCGAAGTTGCAGGAGTATATTCCGGCTGTAGTTGCTTGAGCGGCCGCGAGAAAAGCTGCAGGGGCAACTTAAAGTAACTTCTCAGCTTTTGCTTGCTGTTGGTGTGGTGGAATGGTCTGTCGATGCTAGGCCGATCGCGCGCTTCATCAGCGGCTTACCCGATGGGGGAGTGAGTTGCATGAGCAGCGCTTGGGAAAATTTTTTCGCCGCCACCACGGTTCTCGCGTCGGTCGGGTCGATCAAGCATCGCCTTGCCGAAGCCTATCGCGAGCACCTCGCCGATCTCGATGAAGAAGAGCTGCCGCGGGAGATCCGCGATGAGTTCAACTCCCTCTCCACCACCATGTGCTGCGTCCACCCGATGAAGGGTGAAACGGCCATTCAAGCCACAGTTCGCAAGATGTCCGATCCAGAGGCTGGCCGCTGCGCGGTGCGCATCGTCGGCATGCTGGGCGTACTAGCGCGCCTGCAAGCGGCACAGCGCGCACCGAAATTGCGCGCCGTGGGCGAAGACTAGCGAGATTGGTTCGTTAATCGAGCTTGAATTCGATCGTATCCCAGCGGGCCGTGTCCTCGTGACGGGCCTGCCGGCG
>JBEVKA010000041.1:0-4359 GCA_040509855.1 Steroidobacter sp. | reverse complement strand
CACTTGCCCGCATCGCCGGTGGAAGCTTCAGTCATGGGCAGGCAGCGGGACAGTCAGCGAGTCGTCATTGCCGGGGCAGGCCCGATCGGTGCTGTTCTGGCCTACGCGCTGCGTAGTCGGAATATTCCCGTCGTTCTGATCGAAGCGCTGGCCACTCCCGAAATCGATTGTCGTGCGGCGTCCTGCCATCCGCCCACCGTAGCCATGCTCGATGAACTTGGCCTGTTGCAAGATGGGCTCGAACAAGGCCTGGTGTCGCCGGTGTTCAATTACATCGATCGTGTCACCGGCGAACTGGTCGGACGCTTCGACATCGAAGCCATGCGCGACCGGCCCGATCATCCTTATGTATTGCAGTGGGAGCAGTACAAGATCGTGGGCACGATCCTGCAACGTCTGCGAAACGATCCTGATGCAGAGATTCGCACTTCGACGCGCGTGATCGCGCTCGCTCAATACAACGATCACGTCGATGTCACAGTGGTACTCGAAGACGGCAGCACCGAAGTCATTTCCGGTCGCTATCTGGTCGGCTGCGACGGCGGCCGTAGCACCATTCGCAAACTGGCGGACATCGAGTTCGACGGCTTCACCTGGCCGGAACGTTTCATCAAGATCGACACCCGATTCGATTTTTTCGGGCTGCGGCCTCAGCTCAGCAACCGCAACTATTTCTCCGATCCCGACGAGTGGATGAATTTGTTCAAGGCGCGCGGCCCGGGAGGCGAAGGCATGTGGCGCGCGGTGAGCCCGACACGTCCGGAGCAAACGGATGAAGAGTTGCTGTCGCCGGAGGCGGTCGAGGCGCGGCTGCAAAAGTTTTGTCCCAAGGCCGGTCGTTATGAGATCGCGACCATCGCGCTGTATAAAGTTCATCAGCGTGTCGCCTCGACGTTCCATCGCGGACGCGTGGTGCTGGCGGGAGATTCCGCGCACGTGAACAATCCGGTCGGCGGCATGGGCATGAACGGCGGCATTCACGACGCCATCAATCTCGCCGACAAGCTGCACGCGATCTGGTTCGAAGGCGGCGACGACCACGTGCTGTTCGATCGCTACACGCGTCAGCGGCGCAAGGCGCAGGTCGATTACGTCCAGGCGCAAAGCATTCAAAACAAACAAACGCTGGGCGAGAAGGATCCGGTCGAGCGCGCGCGCAAGCTCGACGGCATTCGTCGCCAGTCCACCGATCCCGAGTTGCACGATGCCTTCATTCGTCGCGCCTGTCTGATCGACAGCCTGCGGGAAGCCAACGCCACTGCCTGAGGTCAACATGGCCATTGCCCGTCATTCCCGTGCGCCCGAACTGGTCGGCGTGCCGCTCGAAACGATCATGGAGCGCTACGTCGCGCGCTTCGCCGATCGAGTGCCGGATTGGAATGCGTTCTCCGACGCGAACATCGACGGTTATCGTCGCGCGCAACATCGCTTCGTCGGCGCTGGCGCCTCCGGCAAACACAACGATGGCCAAGTGATACCCGCGGGCAATTTCACGCTGTCGATCATGTTGGTGCCGCCGGGTCAGGGCAACGCTCCGCATACTCACGAAGTGGAAGAAGTGTTCTTCGTGTTGCAAGGACGATGTGTCGTGTTCATCGAAGACGAAGACGGCAAACGTTTGAGCAAAGAGTTGGGACCATGGGAAATGATTTCCTGCCCGGCGGGCGTCATTCATGGCTACGTGAATGAGACCAGCGAGCCGGTGTATCTACAGGTCGTGCTCGGCCGCGGGCGGCCGGAAACCGCAGGGTTCGTCGATCAGAAATTGTTCGAAAATCGGGACGCGCATTTGAAGCGCAGCTGATGTTTACGACGCGTCCAGAAATTCGCGGCACCTTCGGCGTCGTCGCATCGACGCACTGGATCGCATCGAGCGTCGGCATGGCCATGCTCGAACGCGGCGGCAACGCGTTCGACGCAGCCGTCGCCATCGGATTTGTCCTGCACATCGTCGAGCCGCACCTGTGTGGGCCCGCGGGCGAAGTGCCGATCATTTTCAAAGCAGCAGGTGATGCGCAGCCGACTGTCCTTTGCGGGCAAGGTGTTGCTCCGGCCGCCGCGACGATCGAGCACATGCGCTCGCTGAATCTCGACATGGTGCCGGGCTCGGGGCTGATCTCCGCCGTCGTGCCCGGATCGTTCGATGCGTGGATGACTCTACTGCGTGATCACGGCAGCCTGCGGCTTGCCGATGTGATGGAGCCGGCGATTCACTACGCCGAAGCAGGACATCCTTTGTTACCCGGCGTATCGCGCGCGATTGCAGATGTCGCTGCGGCATTTCGAAACGAGTGGCCGACGTCAGCGGCGGTGTGGTTGCCGGGCGGTCAGCCGCCGCAGCCGAATCAACTGTTCCGTCAGCCTGTGCTCGCTGCGACGTGGCGACGAATTCTCAGCGCGGCCGGTGCAGGCACGCGCGAACAACAAATCGAACGCGCTCGCGCCGCGTGGTCGACTGGCTTTGTGGCCGAGGCGATCGATCGTTTCTGTCGCACGCAGGAGTTGATGGACGCGAGCGGCCAACGTCACAAAGGATTGCTGACGGGTGACGACATGGCCCGATGGAGCGCACGTTACGAGGCTCCACAAACGTTTCGCTATTCCGACTGGACGTTCTTCAAGACAGGTCCGTGGGGACAAGGGCCGGTACTGCTGCAGGCGTTGTCATTGCTCGCCGGATTCGATCTCGCGCGCTTGCCGGCCGAGGAGCCTGAGTTCGCACATGTTGTGCTGGAGGCGATCAAGCTCGCCTTCGCCGATCGCGAGGCTTACTACGGCGACCCGGATTTTACTCGCGTCCCGATGGATGATCTGCTCAGCGAGAGTTATGCAGCCGAGCGTTGCAAACTGATCGGCTTCGGCGCGTCACATGAGCTGCGCCCCGGTGTGTTGCCGGGTTTCGAAGCTCAGGTTCAACAAAGCCTGCGCATGGTGCGCGTTGCTACCAACGAGAGCGGCGGGCTGGGTGTCGGTGAGCCGACGATGATGCATTTGAAGCCGACGCTGAAGCCCGGCGATACGGTGCATTTCGACGTGATCGATCGCCATGGAAACATGGTGACAGCGACGCCGTCGGGCGGCTGGCCACAATCGTCGCCGACCATTCCCGAGTTGGGATTCGCACTGAACACGCGGGCCCAGATGTTCTGGCTGGAGCCTGGTCTGCCGGGCAGCCTCGCACCGGGCAAGCGTCCGCGCACGACGCTTACGCCGACGCTGGCAATACGCGACGACGGTTCGCAGTTGATTTGCGGCACACCCGGCGGCGATCAACAGGATCAGTGGCAACTGATCTTTTTGCTACGTCACATTCATCACGGGCTCGATCTGCAGCAGAGCATCGATGCGCCGTTGTTCCATAGCGTTCATTTCCCCGCGTCGTTCTATCCGCGCGAGGCGATGTTGGGAACGGCGGTGATCGAGGAGAGTTGCGGCGACAAGCTCATCGCGGAGCTGCGTCGTCGCGGTCACAAGTTGAAAGTGGCGCCGCAGTGGTCGGCGGGCCGGCTGACGGCAGCGATGAAAGGGAACGACGGAATCCTGCGCGCAGCCGCCACACCACGACTAATGCAGGCATACGCGGTCGGGCGCTGACTTCGATCAGCGCTTCAATATCAAATAAACTTTGCCGTCGGTGATTTCGACCGGCCAGGTGCGCAGCGGCTGTTTGCAAGGCAGGCTCTTGGCCTTGCCGTTACAAACATCGAAGCTGCCGCCGTGCATGGGACAGAACACGATGTTTCCTTGCAGCCGTCCGGCGGACAACGACGCTATAGCGTGCGTGCATTCGTCGTCGACCGCATGAAATTTGCCGTCGACGTTGCAGACCATGATGGGATCCATGCCCTCGGGATGAACGCGAAGCATGCGGCCGGGTTCGAGCTCATTCTGTTCGCAAAGTGCCAGGCGATCGGCGGGAGCGGCTGCTCCGGAGTCGCTGTTCAAGAACGAGATTCCTTGGGGACATGAGACGATGTTGTTGTAGTATTGTCATACAAAGTTGATGGGGTCAACCTGGGATTCCCTGAGTGTGATGAGCTTCGGATTCGGGGCCAGGGAAGACTTGGCTGGCGTGCGAAGCAGCCGCAGGTCATCCGCCAGGCTGGAAGCGCTCCGCGCGAATCCTCGTCGCCGGAACGCCGTGCTGAGTGATCGCGCGGCGCGCGGCGTCGACCATCGCGGGTGGGCCGCAGAGGTAGCACGCGGTGTTCGCGTCGAGGTCTTCTGATTGGAGTAACGACACTGCCGTGCCCGTGCGCAAACCTACGTCCGCGCCTTCCATCACGGCGATGCGCACGTCCAGTTCGGGCATCGCGGCCGCGAGCGCGGCGAGTTCGGTTTCGTAAAACAGTTCTTGTC
>JBEVKA010000040.1:0-7078 GCA_040509855.1 Steroidobacter sp. | reverse complement strand
CCTCGACGTACGAGGCAGTTTCCTTACGGTCCGCCACCGCCAGCGCGTCGAGGATCTTGGGAATGGCGCCTGGCCCGATCTTGGCGAGCTTCTGGAGCGCTTTCTGCGAGTCCGGGTGCAGCGGGTCTCCAATCCCGCGGATCTCGGCGATCAGACGCTCGGCTCTGAGATCGGAAAAAAAACTCATCTAGTCTTCCGGTATCCGTTTCTTTAGTGCGAACGTTCCAGGTCCAGGCGCCGGCATCCGCATGGAATATTGCCGCGCATTATGCCACACCAACCCCGCAGCCTGACTCCGTCATGCCCGTGTGGGCAGGACAGCGCCTACCGGCGGCGATCCGCTACAATCCGCGCCCCGCGGCTGCCCTATGGAGGACCGGTCGGCGGTCCAGCAATTCGCGCGCGTTTCCTGAATGGAGCCCGCCGCGATTCACGGGTCCGGCCGGCGTGGCTTTCGATGACTTCCGACAGAACCGAACACGAGTCCGCCGAGCTGCGCCAGCTGGTCGCGAGCTACGTCGATCCTTACCTGGGCATCACCCTGGAAGCAGCGGGCGCGGTCGCCATGGTACAGGTCGCCAATGGCGAGGCCACGATCGCGATCGAGCTCGGGTTCCCGGCGACGCGTTATGCCAGCGAATTGGCGGCGGAATTGGAAGGCCGCGCGCGCATGCTGCCTTGGATCAAGCAGGTCCAGGTCAATGTGAGCTGGCGCGTCGCCTCGCAGACGGTGCAGAACAACCTGAAGCCGGTGCAAGGCATCCGCAACATCATTGCCGTCGCTTCCGGCAAAGGCGGCGTGGGCAAGTCGACGACCGCGGTCAACCTGGCGCTGGGCCTGGCTCATGACGGTGCGGCGGTCGGCCTGCTCGATGCGGATATCTACGGACCCAGCCAGCCGCAGATGCTGGGCCTGAGCCAGGAGAAACCGACCAGTCCCGATCAGCGCACCATGTTCGCGCCCGAGGCCTTTGGCATCCGGGTGATGTCGATCGGATTCCTGGTCGATGTCGAGCAGCCGATGGTGTGGCGTGGGCCGATGGTCACTCAGGCGCTGGTGCAGCTGTTGGAGACGACGCGCTGGGGCAACCTGGATTATCTCATCGTCGACATGCCGCCCGGCACCGGCGATACGCAGCTCACATTGTCTCAGCGCGTGCCGGTCAGCGGCGCGGTGATCGTGACCACGCCGCAGGACATCGCCTTGCTCGACGCGCGCAAAGGTTTGCGAATGTTCCAGAAGGTCGAAGTGCCGGTGCTCGGCGTGGTGGAGAACATGAGCACGCACGTGTGCTCGAACTGCGGCTTCGAGGAACATATCTTCGGCTCCGGCGGCGGCCGGCGCATGGCCGAACAATATGGCGTGGAATTGCTGGCCGAGCTGCCTTTGGATATTCGTATTCGCGAGCAGGCGGATGGCGGCAAACCCACGGTGGTTTCCGAGCCGGAGAGTTCGCTGGGCCGCGCTTATATCGATCTGGCCCGCCGTACGGCGGCGCGTCTGGTCGTCACTGGCTTGCAGTCCGGCGCCGCTTTCCCGACCATCAGCAGCGAAGACACCTGATCTTCTCTTGCTAGTCAGTAGTCAGTAGTCACCAGTCACTTCTCAAAATACATGAGCATCAAATCCGACCGCTGGATCCGCCGCATGGCCGCCCAGGGCATGATCGAACCGTTCGAAGGTGGTCAGGTGCGCACCGCTGCGCACGGGAAGATCATTTCGTATGGCACATCGAGCTATGGCTACGACGTGCGCTGTGCCAACGAATTCAAGATTTTCACCAACATCAATTCCACCATCGTCGACCCCAAGGCCTTCGACTCGAAGAGCTTCGTCGACATGACCTCGGATGTTTGCATCATCCCGCCGAATTCGTTCGCGCTGGCCCGCACCGTCGAATACTTCCGCATCCCACGCAACGTACTCACGATCTGCCTCGGCAAGTCGACCTACGCCCGCTGCGGCATCATCGTGAACGTCACGCCGCTCGAACCCGAGTGGGAAGGCCACGTCACCCTGGAGTTCTCCAACACCACGACCCTGCCGGCCAAGATCTACGCGAACGAAGGCGTGGCCCAGATGCTGTTCCTGGAATCGGATGAAGTCTGCGAGACCTCGTACAAGGATCGCGGCGGGAAATATCAGGGCCAGAAGGGCGTGACGCTGCCCCGGGCTTGAGGCCGGCTTCGCTATCGAGCAGCGACTAGCGCTGCTCGAACGACGTCAGCACCATCACCGTTTCGACCTTGCCTTTGCGGATTTGCTCGGCGCGGGCGGCGAGATATTCCATTTTGGGGACCAGCCAGAAGCGGGACTGGCGGTTGGAGCCTTCGCGGGTGCTCTCGTAGAGCACGGTGTCGAGTTTGCCGAGGTTGGTCTCGGTGACGGATGTTTCTTTCTTGACGTAGCTGTAGCGTTTGACGCGGTTGTCGTCGATGAGCGGGATGGTGCCGGGCTCCTCGCCGCGCAACAGGGAAGTCACGACTTCGATCTGCATGGACAAACGATCCTGCAGGCCGGGCTCGATCGGCAGTTCGATCTTCTCGCCTTCGATGGTGCCGCTGGCGACGTTCTGCTGCCAGTCGAAGTGCAATTTGCCGTCCTTGGACTCGCCGGACTTGCCGTCGTCGAGCCGCCAGTCGATGGGGCGCACACCGTCTTGCCCGATCTCCATCACGCTGCGTTCCGCCGCGGCGCTGCTGACCACGATGCGTGCGAGCATCGAAGGATCGGCGGTGGTTTCGTAGATGAAACGGCCGGTGGCCGGCTCGCGAGACAATTTGAAAGTGAGGCTGCCGGCGCGCATGCCGCGGAAAGTCACAGCGTAGGTGGCGGTGAAGGGTTTGGGGAGCACGGCTTCGGCCTGGGATTGCACCGAGGTAGCAAACAGAATGCTACCGAGCAAAACCGTCGTCACTATGGCCGTCAACCGCATTCAGTGTCCTCAGTCAGGCGCTCTCTTTCAATCACTAGTGGCAATCACCGGCTGGTCGAGCGGGTGGCCGTCGAGCCACGCGCGCCGCTCTCGCAATTCCAGCCTGCCGCGTGCGAACCATTCGATCGCCTCGCGATAAATCCTGTGTTCCTGCCGCTGAACTCGCGCTGAAAGCGTGCTTTCGCTGTCCCCCGGCAGGACGTTTACCTGCGCCTGAATAACGAGCGGCCCACCGTCGAGTTCCTCGGTGACGAAGTGCACGCTCGCGCCGTGCAATGCGTCGCCAGCTTCCAGGCAGCGGCGATGCGTATGCAGGCCACGGTACAGCGGCAGCAGCGACGGATGAATGTTCAAGATCCGATCCGCGAATGTCGCGATGAACGCCGCACTCAGGATGCGCATGAATCCCGCCAGCACCACTAACTTCGGTGCGAAGCCAGCAACCAGTTTCGCCAACTCGACGTCATAGCTGGCGCGGTCGGCGAATCCGCGAGGAGACAATGCCCGAGTTGGGATCCCCATCTCGGCCGCGGCCGCGAGCCCGGCGGCCTCGGCCTTGTCGCTGATGACGGCACGAATCTCGACCGGCAACGCGCCGCTCGCCGCGCCTTCCGCGATCGCGAGCATGTTGCTGCCGCGACCGGAAATCAAAATCACGATCGGCAGTTTGTCGTTGGCGACGCTCGTCATTACTGGTGAATGATGACGCCACCGTCGCCACGGCGAACTTCGCCGATGACCGACGGCTGCTCACCCAGATCGGTGAGCGTCTTCATCGCCTTGTCGCAATGTTCGGCGGCGACGCAGACCGTCATGCCGATGCCGCAGTTGAACGTGCGATACATTTCCGCGTTTGCAATCGCGCCGGCTTTTTGCAGCCACTCGAACACCGGCGCCTGTTGCCAGGTCTTCGCGCTGAGCTGCACTTCCAGGCCCGCGGGAATCACGCGAGGAATATTTTCAGTGATGCCGCCGCCCGTGATGTGAGCAAAGCTGCGCACCGGCACTGCCTTGGCGAGCGCTAGCAGCGGCTTGACGTAAATGCGCGTTGGGGCGAGCAGTGCGTCGTACAACAAACCGCTGTCGATCTTGGTGGTCGGCGTCGCTTTCGCGGTCTTGAGGAGCTTGCGGATCAGCGAGTAGCCGTTCGAATGCGGGCCCGAGGAGGGCAGGCCGATGATGACATCGCCAGGGCGCGTGTTCCTGCCATCGATGATCGCGTCTTTCTCCACGATGCCGACGCAGAAGCCGGCGAGATCGTAATCGCCTTCGGCGTACATGCTCGGCATTTCCGCCGTCTCACCGCCGATCAACGCCGCGCCCGCCTGTATGCAGCCTTCGACGATGCCCTTGATGACTGTTTCGGCGACATCGACGCTGAGCTTGCCGGTGGCGTAGTAATCGAGGAAGAACAGCGGCTCGGCGCCTTGCACCACCACGTCGTTGGCGCACATCGCGACCAGGTCGATGCCGATGGTGCCGTGCCGGCCGGTTTCGATCGCCAGGCGCAACTTGGTGCCGACGCCATCCGTTCCCGACACCAGCACCGGTTTCTTGTAACGATCCAGCGGGATTTCGAACAGCGCGCCGAAACCGCCGAGGCCACCGAGCACCTCCGGGCGCATCGAGCGTTTGACCGCCGGCTTGATGCGTTCGACCAGTTCGTCGCCGGCTTCGATGTCGACGCCAGCGTCCTTGTAGGTAATGGGCTCGGAGGGTTGCATGGGCGTCGTCGGGGGGAGACGGGGCTCCGTAAGAGGGGTGTGTTATTTTACACGTCGTGAGTCGGGCATTGCAGACGCTTGTTAAGGAAGGATCGATGGCGGGCTTGACGAGTCGGGGTGCGGCATTGATCCGCGTGCTGTTGTTATGCGTGTTCGCGGCCCCGGCGGGGGCGGTGACGCTCGGCGATCTGTACGAGACCGATCAGCCGGTGCCCAACAATTCTCGCGACCAGGCGTTCGTCGAGGCTTTGAAAACCGTGGTGGTGCGCGTGAGCGGCCAGCGCGATGCGCCGGCGCGTCTGGGCGCGTCGATGAACGATCCGCGTAAATATGTCCAACGTTTCGGCTTCACTGCCGACAACGTGCTGCAAGTAGGCTTCGACAGCGTGTCGGTGGACAAGCTGCTGCAGGACTCGGGCCTGCCGATCTGGGGCCGCGAGCGGCCCGCGACACTGGTGTTGTTGAACGTGGTCGAAGCGGACGGCTACGCCCACTGGATCAGCGGCGATCAGCCCAATGCGCAAAAAGAAATCGTCAGCCGGGTGGCGCGCCAGCGCGGCTTGCCGTTGAAGTGGCCCGCGGTCGATCCCGCCGGCTTGGATGAAACGACGGCGCTCCAGGAAGCTGAACGCTATGGCGCGAACGCGGCGTTGATCGGTCGCGCGCAAGGCGGCTCGGTGCGCTGGACGCTGGTGTCTCGCGACGGCTCGTCGCAGGCCAGTGGTGGTTTCGATGAGGGCATTCATCTCGCGGCGGACACGTTCGCGCGAGTGTTTGCTGCTTCCGGATCGTCGCTCGGCAACGTCGTCGTCGAAGTTTCGGGCATTCGCGATCTGGACGCGTACGCGTCCACGTTGAATTATCTGGAGAGCATGACGCTGGTGCGCGCGGTGGCGGTGGAACAAGTGTCCGGCGACACCATGCGATTCAAGCTGGCGGTGCGAGGCGACGCTGCTACATTGAAGCGTGCGATCGCGCTCGACAGCCGGCTGATCTCACAAGACGACATGAGCGCCGCTCCGGGCGGGGAGCGCCTGTCGTTCCGCTATCGTCCCTGAGTTGAACGCATGCGGCACATTCCCAACGCACTGTGCATTCTGCGCATGCTGCTGGTTGTGCCGGTCGCGTGGCTGTTGAGCGAAGGCGAATATCAACTCACATTATGGCTGTTCGCGTTCGCCGGCCTCACCGATGGGTTGGACGGTTTCCTCGCCAAGCGATTTGGCTGGACCTCGGAGCTGGGCAAGATCCTCGACCCGCTGGCGGACAAGATCCTGCTGGTCAGTGTGTTCATTACGCTGGCTGCGTTAGGCATCGTGCCGGTGTGGCTCGCGGCCACCGCGGTGTTGCGCGATGTGACCATCACCGCCGGCGCGATCAGTTACAACGCGCTCTACGGCTATCCGAATGGCCGGCCGACCTTCATCAGCAAGATCAACACCGGTTGTCAGATCGTATATTTGTTGCTGGCGGTGGCGGCGAAGGCCGGTAACTGGGCTCCCGATATCGCGCTCATCGTGCTTGGCGCGCTGGTGTTCGTCACCACCGTGGTCAGCGGCATCGACTACGTCGTCACCTACACACGCAAGGCCATCGAAGCCAGCCGGCAGCAGCGCGGGTTGGCGTGATGGCGCGTGGGTCATCGTCGCAGGTGCAGCTCCCGCTGGGGATTCGGCTGCAGGACAGCTCGGTGTTCGAAAGTTTCCTGCCCGGGCGCAATCAACCGGTCGTCGATGCGTTGTCGAGTCTTGCTTCCGGTGAACAGGCTCGCGCGCCGACCTGCATCTGGTTGCACGGCCCGACGGGCAGCGGCAAAACTCATTTGTTACAAGCAGTGTGTGCGCTCTCCGGTCGCGCGGGGCGAGGCGCCGCTTACTTGCCGTTACCGCAAGTGATCGACTTCGGCGATGAGCTGCTCGCCGGCTTCGGTGAGCTGGCGGTCGTTTGTCTCGACGATGCGCAAGCGATCGCCGGACGCGGCGCTTGGGAACGATCGTTGTTTCGATTGCATCAGGAGCTGGACGAGCGTGGCGGTCGCTTGCTGGTGTCGGGCGCGACGCCGCCAGCGGCGCTGCCATTTCAGTTGCGAGATCTCGGCTCGAGGCTGAACGGCGGCCTGGTGTTGACGCTGCAACCCTTGGATGAACCTGAACAGATCGCGGCCTTGCAGTTGCGCGCTCAGCTACGCGGCCTGGAGCTTCCCGATGAAACCGCGCAGTTCATGTTGAGACGTCTGCCTCGCGACATGGCGCATCTGTATCAGTTTCTCGATCAACTCGATCAGGCATCGCTGATCGCGCAGCGTCGCTTGACCGTGCCGTTCGTGAAGGAAGTGCTCGAACAGCGCGTGCCTGTTCAAACGTGATCGCGCGTCACTCGCAGATAGCCGATCAACAATACGAACAGCAGGAACGCGAC
>JBEVKA010000039.1:0-5210 GCA_040509855.1 Steroidobacter sp. | reverse complement strand
ATCGTCAGCGCGAAGAACACCACGCCGATCATTTGCAGTATCAAGAATTCGGCGCGCGAATAGCCCAGCGCGGTCGTGCCCCAACTGAGCGCGAACACCGTCATCAAATAAAACACCACGAACGTCGCTGTCGCTGCGAAGGTACCGAGCACCAGCGTTTTGGAATGTTGAGTGAACACTGTGAGCATGGGCACGCGCACGCGCTCGTTGTTGTCGATCGCGCGTTGGAACGCCGGCGTTTCAGAGAGGCGCAAACGAACGTACAAGCCGACGAACACCAGCAACGCGCTGGCGATGAACGGCACGCGCCAGCCCCAGGCGAAGAATTCCGCGTCGCTCAAATATTGAGTCAGCAGCAGGAACACGCCGGTGGAGCACAGAAATCCGATCGGCGCGCCGAGCTGAGGAAACATGCCATACCACGCTCGTTTGCCCGGCGGCGCATTTTCCGTCGCCAGCAACACCGCGCCGCCCCACTCGCCACCCAGGCCCAGCCCCTGCCCGAAGCGACATAGCGACAGCAACACCGGCGCCAGCACGCCGATGGATTGATACGTCGGCAACAGGCCGATGAACACCGTCGACAGGCCCATCGTCAGCAGCGCCGCGACCAGCGTCGCCTTGCGACCGATACGATCGCCGAAGTGACCGAACAGTGCCGAGCCCACCGGACGCGCGAAAAACGCCAGCGCAAACGTCGCTAGCGACTGCAGCGTCGCCGAGGCTGGGTCGCCAGCCGGAAAGAACAGCGATGGAAACACCAGCACCGCAGCCGTGGCGTAGATATAGAAATCGAAGAATTCGATGGTGGTGCCGATCAGGCTCGCAAACAGCACCCGCCGCGGCGAGTTACCCGCGCCGCCCGCTACCGACATCTGACTCACATTCGCTTCCGGAGTGTCGCCGTATCCGCCGCCAGGCGGCCGGGCGCGGATTCTCGCACGAATCGGCCCGATTGGCCGGGCGACTTTGCCGCCGGAGGCGGCGCTACAATCGCGCCTCCCGCGATAACAAACCAAAGGCCAGCCTATGTTCGCCCGTTCGGCAATGCGCACGATCGTCTACATATGTCTGATTGGCCCGCTGAACGCGCTGGCCGCACCGGCGTTGCAAGCGCCTGCCACAGCCGGGATCGGCGCGGAAATCGAAGTTCGAGTCAGCGGCAGCACCAATGAACGCGACTTCCTCAGCATCGTCGCCAAGGGCGCCAAGGAAGGCAGCTATACCGGTTACCAATATGCGAAGCCCACGGTGAAACTGAGCGTGCCGGCGACGCCGGGCGACTACGAGATTCGTTTGCTCGCCGCCGACAGCCCGTATCCGACGTTGGCCAGGCTGCCGCTGAAAGCGAACGCAGTCAGCGTGCAACTCGATGCACCAACACAGGCCGCCGCCGGCGCGAGCGTTCAGATCAAGTGGACCGGCCCGAACAACGAGCGTGACTACATCGCCATCGGTTCGGCGAGCCGGCCATACATCGTTTACGAGTACACCAGCCGAGGCAATCCCGTCACGTTGCTCGCGCCCGATCAGCCGGGCGAATACGAAGTGCGCTATTTCCTCGGCGCCGGCGACAAAGTCGTCGGCTCACGCAAACTCACGGTCGGCTCGGTGAGTGCGTCGGTGCAAGCGCCGGCACAAGCTGTCGCAGGCACTACGTTCGATGTCACCTGGCAGGGGCCAAATAACTCGCGCGACTACATCACCATCGTGCCCAAGGGCGCGCCGGAAGGTCGCTGGACAAATTACAGCTACACCGAGAAAGGCAGTCCCGCGAAGTTGCTGGCGCCGATCGAGGCTGGCGAATATGAAGTCTGGTACGCGACGGGTCAGTCGCACGCGACGCTCGCGAAAGCAAACATTCGCATCACGCCGGCCAAACAAGAGCCCGGCAAACTGGTGGTGACCGCCACCAATGCGATCGCCGCCGGCGGCGGCATCGAAATCATCCTCGACGCCTCGGGCAGCATGCTGCAGAAGATCGGTGGCCAACGACGCATCGACATCGCGAAACAAACATTGAGCAAACTCACATCGACGATCATTCCGGCCGGCACACCCTTCGCGCTACGAGTGTTCGGTCGTGAAGTCGACTCCTGCCAGACCGACCTCGACATTCCACTTCGTCCCCTCGACGCCTCGGCCGTCGCGGCCAAGATCGGCGCGCTGGAAGCAAAGAACAATGCCAAGACACCTATCGGTGCTTCACTGGAAAAAGTCAGCTCCGATCTCGCGAGCGTCAAAGGCGAACGCCTGGTCGTGCTGCTCACCGACGGCGAAGAAACCTGCGGCGGCGATCCCGCTGCCGCCATCACCGCGCTGAAAAAAGCCGGCGTCACCCTTCGCGTCAACATCGTCGGCTTCGCCATCGACGACGAAAAACTCTCCTCCGCCTTCCGCCAGTGGGCCGAGCTCGGCAGCGGCAGCTACTTCGACGCCAAAGACGCCGCCGGCCTGAGCAACGCCCTCACCCAATCCATGCGATCGAGCTTCGAAGTCGTCGATGCTCAAGGCCAGATCACCGCCAGCGGCATCACCGGCGGCGACCCTCTCAACGTCCTCCCCGGTACCTACACCGTACGCATCAAAGGACAAACGAACCGCGCTCAACAGGTGACGATCGAGCCGAAGAGCACGGCCACGGTGAGGTTTTGATGGCTCAAAACATTCCCTCTTCCACCGGCTGCGCCGCCAATCGCTGGAATGCTTTCTTCATCGAGTTCACGCGCGTGATGTAGCCGCGCACTGAGTGGTCGCCGCATTTCTGGCCGGGGCGGGTGCGGAAGCCGCGGCGGGCGTAGCTTTCGCCGGCGCCGGCGCCGCAAACGTGGATGACGGCGGCGAGGTCTTGTTTTTGTTTGAGCGTGGCGGCGCGGATGTGGTGTTTGCCGAGGATGGCGGCGATGCGGCGGTCGAGATAGGCGGACGTCATCTCCACGGCGTGGGAAGGAATGACGCGCATGTAGAGGCCGTTGAACCAGCACGAGTGGAAGTCGTGCCACGCGCCGTCCTCGACGACCAGATGATCGTGGATGCAATAACGCCGCGTCTCCTCGAACGTGCCATCGGTGATTTGATACATGCCGACGGCGCTCGATGCCGGCCGATACACTTCGAACGGTCGATGCGTGAGCCGCCAGCGCCAATACGTGCGCACGATGGGATTGCCGGAGCCTTCCACTTGTGCCAGCGCCGCCAGCAGATCAGGCGTGATGGTCGCGGTGGAATGTTTGCGGAAGATCGGTTCGTAGGATTGCCAGGTCTCCGCGGACGTTTTGTACAGCGTGCCGCTGACGGGAAAGAACAGCTCCGACGGCTTGCGGATGACTTGATAGATCCAGTTGATCGCAAACCAGGACGTGACGATCAGCACCACCACCACGACCACCTGCAGAGTGAGCGGCAGGGAGCGAAGGGCGTTCAGCCAGCGACGACGCGTCGCAGCCTTGGGCCAGAAGTTGGGCACACTCCAGCGACTCCGACGCTTCGAAGCGGAGCCGCGCGCGGTACTCTTGGTGGACGAACGACGAGCCATGCCTCACAGATGAGCTTGAAACCACGCAGCGATCGAGCTGCGCAATGTTTCGACGTTCCCAGTGTTCGCCCACGCGTGCGCCAGACCGGGCACGACAGTGAGCTGCAGCCTTTGTGAAGCGTGCTTGCCTGCATACAAAGGCAACAACGCTTCATGCAGCGAAACGGCCACTGATGGCGTCAGCATCGCATCCTCGGCGCCATGAATAATCAGCAACGCGGGCGGCGGCTCGCCGGCAGCGATATCCTTCGCTCTGCCCACAGCATCCGAACGGAGCGCGAGGCCACGCGTCCCGTCCGTCCACACATATGACTTTTTAGTAGCACGCTCGTACGCGTTGACGGACGCAGTCAACCCTGTCGACGCATTCAGCGTCACGGCGACACCAACACGCACATCAGCCTCGGCAAGCGCATACAACACCGCCGCGCCGCCGGCGGAAAATCCAAACAATCCAATCGCATCACCGGTGCGCTTGCAGCCTCGCTGCTCCAGCGCTCGCACGACCGAGGCCAGCTCCTTCGCGCCACCCATCACGACCGGCTCGAACACCAGCTTGCCCAAATCTTCCTGCTGACGTCGCGCGAGCTCGCCCTGCGCGAGCGTGCGCGCACCAAACATCGGCAGGCCGAGATACACCTTCACCGCCGGCACATCGTCCAACGGCAACGCATCCATCAACGCCTGCTCGCTGTCCGGCGGACCGAAGCCGTGCCACAAAATGATGGGCGGCCGCGAGACTTTGGCTGGCATGCGAATGAAGGCCGGCTTGGAGTCCAGCGTGGTGATGACGACTTCGGGCGAATCGAGCTTCGACGTGCACGAGGCATCGTCGCTGCGCGCGCCAGTGAACGCGAACAGCAAACACATACCCACCCATGCAGCACACCGCAAAGGCATCGCCTTCTCCCGACTGAAAATGAACGAGGCAGTATAGCGACCGTGCAGGACGCACGGCGAAGCGAGACGCGCGAACTACTCGGCGGGTTCTTCGACCGGCTTCGGACGCGGCGGTTCGGCGAACACGAGCCTGAACACCACGCCGCCGCCCGGGCGCGGATCGTTGTTGGCGCCCGAGCGAATGCCGGGCGAGAGCTCGCGCGAAACAAACATCGCGATGCCCGTGCCGGCCTTGCCAACCGCCATGAAAGGCTCGAACACACGCTTGGAGTCGGCGGGGCCGATGGCCGAGCCGCGATCGATGATGTCCAGGTAACGGCGCTGTGTCTTGGTGCTCCGGCCGACGCGCAGCTCGACCGGATCGGTGGAATTGCCGGCGCGCCCGTACTTGAGCAGATCCGTGCACAACGTCCACACCAGCTTTTGCAGGTGTGACGGATCGGCGCGCACCGGCACGCTTTCTCTCGGCACGTTCAGGCGCAGCGTGTCGGCGTCGATCTCCTCCGTGGTCCAGAACTCAGTGATGAATTCCTTGGTCCATGACGCCAGATCCACGCGCTCCATGCGCGGCGACTCGCGACGGCCGAACTGCAAGGCATTGCCGATGATGGCGCGCAGGCGCGGATCGTTGTTGGTGATCGTGCTGTCCACCGGCCGCGGAGGCTCACGACGCGCCGCTGGGGAGGTAGCGGAACGAACGGCTGGGCCAGTCGCGGAACGCGCGGGCGGTGATGCAGCCGCAGGCAGCTGTGGCTTGGGCGGCGATTTCGGCTGC
>JBEVKA010000038.1:0-13467 GCA_040509855.1 Steroidobacter sp. | reverse complement strand
TTTTCCTGCTCGACGGGCCCAGGCCGGCAACGGCGTTCTGTAGTTGTTTGCGACCAGCGAACGCCAGCTTCCACAGGCCACTGGCATCGACCTTGGCGGATACAAAGGCATAACGCACGGCTGCAACGAGTGTCGCCGCTACTGAGGCCCACATGAAAGATTGAATGTGCCAGTCATAGTTGCCGGCCGAGAGCTTGTCGAGCCATTGGGTCCAGAGGCTTTGCATCGACCCGATCACCGGCGTCGACCCGGCGCTGGCCATCTTTATAATCTGTGGCACGAAGTAGATCACTATGCTCAAAGTACCGATCGCTCCGCCGGTGAGCGCGGCGGTTGCTGCCGGGTGCCATGGCCGTTCGTGCCGCATGTAGCGACGAAGGAGCTGGCGCACGCACATGAGCATCAATGTGGCCGCAAGCACGCTGGCGCCGAGTTGCCACAAGTCATGGCGGAACACCGCGATGATCGCCAGCAGCACCATGGCGAATAGAAACATCAATTGCAGCCAATAGGTGCCGAACAGCTCGCGCCACGTGCGAGGCACGGAGACTTCCACCAGATGCCAGGCCAGGCGGCCCACCATCGTGATGGATCGGTAGACCATCGCGCCGGGCCGCTTCTTCGCGCCAGCAATCCCGTCCAACAGATCGCCGACGACCGCAGTAGCGCGCGCAGCGGAGCGTGCCATCAGTTCCGGCTGTGGTTCGTTATCCACGGAGCAGAGGAAATCGCGCAAACGTTCGCGCCAGGCCTTGGTGCCCTGACAACCGAGCAGTTCATCCACGATGGCTTCATGAGCTTCATCGATCAATTCCTGGCGTATGGCCTTGGATTGCGCGTCCTGCTCTGGCATCAGCATTGTGATGAGACGCTCCGCGCCGTCGAGCCGTCCCCAGAGCACGTCGTTGAGCCGCCACTTTTCATCGAGGAATGCACCGAACGCGCCGAACGCCGTGCCACGCAGCTTGGATTTGCCCATCGGCATTTCGCTTTGCCGTGCATTGGCGTCCAGCGGGCTCATGCGATGGATGTCGATGAGATCCTTCTCGCCGATGCAGGAGCCAAAGGTAATGGGGAACTGCGCCGAGTCGTATTTCTCGAAATTTTTGTAGTCATCGCGAACTTCGGAGCGTGCGAGCCGGACACCCGAGGCGAGCTGCTCGTCATCGCTGAAAGCTGCCCTGATGTCCTCGCTGGCCTGTTTGCACACCGGACGAAACCTGGCGACCAGCAGTTCGGCGATCTTGGCCAGGCCTTGGGCTCGCTTGCGCTCGATGAGCACGTACCTGGCGCGGTCGCTGCGGCCGTCCTGCGAATGTTCCGACCAGTGGGGATATTTCTCTGGATCCGGTTGCACATCCAGCTCGCCGGCGTTGGCGATGAACTTGCGCTCCTGGCAGGGGAGCATGCCTTCCAGCAGATCGAGGTCGCCGATGACGGGTGGCTCCAACAGCTCCTGCAGCTTGCAGTACGGGGCGAACAGCGCAGTGCTCAGCCGCCGCAATTCCTGGTGATAGTCGTCGAACTCGACCTTGGCAGCGACGCGATCGTTGATTTTCAGCCACACGTGGCGGATGCGTCGCAGGCGGAACTGCACGTCGAAGTCCATCAGGAACTGCCGCCGCCCGAGCAGGTCCGTGTAGACCTCCCCACGCCAGACACCGGCCAGCGTGCGCAATGCCAGTCCGTCATTGGATTTCTTCACCAGGCCGAGCTCGGTGCAAATGAGATCGGCGAGCTCATCGGTGACGGTCGACACCTTGAGTCGTTCGTACGTGGCGTAGCCCGGACCGTATCGGTCGACCTTTTGTTCCTGCCACTGCTGCGGCTCCTGTCCGGACACCGGACCGTCGAGCAACGACTCGACATCCCGCACCACGCGATTGACGCGTTCGATCTGAACATTCCGCGCAATCACCTGTTCCAGATCCTGGCGGATGGTTTCATAGCGCGGCAGACCGACGAGCGCGGCCAGCGAATTCTCGATTGCGTCGGGCCGGGACAGATCGGCGACCGCCGACTCTTCCGGATTGGGCTCGATGTAGATCAACTTACGGTTGAGCGGCAGCGTCGACTGCCGTGACAGCATCGTGTCGATGGCGTAGGAGAACGGCTTGTTGTCCAGGTAGCCACCATCGCCGAACGGCCGCTGATCGAAAGCCTCTGCTGTATGCCCATTGCCGAAACCGTGATCGTAGTCGGCATAGAATTCGCGCCAGTATTTTTTGCTTGGGTCGCAGTAGGGCTCGCTTCGGTGCCGTTTCGATCGGCGCAGGATGGGGAAGATGTCGTCCAGCGTCATGGGTTCGAACGCGAACGGAAACGATGAGGTGCAACGGGCGGCGAACGCCAGGAACGGATTCTTGTCGGCCTTGAACGCGTTCTTGGGCTTGGAGCTATGAGCCGCGAACGAGAAATGAAACACATTGCGATGACGGCGTTCGGTCACCACCCGGTCGGCGAGCGCGATGGGCAACTCCAGGCCATGAATGTCCGTGGCGGTGGAGTACAGGTCCAGATGATCGACGAGCGGCGTGGTGCCGTTGGGCTGGGCGTGTTCCATTCCGTCCAGTGCGTCGAGCAACTTCACATACATGCGGTTGCTGTTGAGCAGTGACTGCGGCGGCAGCTGGCGTTGCATGCCCGGCGTCAGCGATTTCCTGTCGTTGATGAGCTTTTCGATGTCGCCTTCCGTGATCCACAGATCTTTCAGGTCACGCAGCGATTGGTTGTTCACCAGCGCCTTGGCCAGGAAGATGGCGTTGATTCCACCGGCCGACGTGCCCGAAAGTACATCGATCACGAAGCGCGAACGGATCGGCAGCGGCGCACCGTCACAAATCTGTTGCCACAGATCGCTGCGCGATGCTCCCGAGTTGCCGAGTAGCTGGCTCAGCTTGCGATAAGCCTTCTCGGTGCCGGCCGGCGTACCGACCAGTGGTTGTCGGCTGCCATCGGGTGCGGTAGCGCGCACGAGATTTAACATCTCCTGCACCAGGCCGCTGATGTAGATGGCCAGCGAAACGCCGCCATAGATCACCACGGCGAGGCGCGTTTCGAGCACCGGATCGTAGGGGACGGAGTTCTGATTCGCTGTCGTAGCTGCGTTCATGTCAGCACCTTCCCGTCGTCGAGCCGCGATCAGTGGACGAATGTTTGTTTGTTATCGGCGGCGGCGAGAATAGTCGTGAGAAATCGGTTCCACAAGGTTCCATCCGGGCAGTTTTGAGCTGAGTAGATGGATGTACTTATATGTTTCGCGTGTGGTAGAAAACAGATCGCAATGCACGTGTCGAATAAGTTATCAAACATAGCTAGGCAAGTCGGACGCGTATGACAGTCGATATCGCCAAGTGGGTTGGATCGCTGGTGGCGATCGGTGCTCTGGTGCTGATGACGTGCCGCGCCGATGCGCAGGCGAGACCACTGCCGGGAAAGCAGACAGTCGCTTCTTGACGCGCGAGGCGCTCGATACTTTTCTCGAAGAGGCAGCTCGCGTTATTTGATTGCTGCTCGCACATTCCAACGCCACCAATCGTCGGGCTGCACTGCTTACCTTCGTTAGAGCTGCGCACGAAAAATTTCTGCGCCATGCACACAATGCCGCTGTTCGGTTACCTTCTCGAAGGAACGTTGAAGTCACGGACGCGTCATGGAGGGAATCATGTCGAGCATCGTCAGCATCGCGGTGAGACTTGCGGAGGAATTCCGGGCGCGTGCGGCCGAGTACGATCGCAGCGGTGAGTTCCCGTCACAGAACTACCAACGAATGCGCGAGGTGGGTTATCTGTGTGCGCCGGTGCCGGCCGAGCTGGGCGGCGGCGGAGCTTCGCTGCTCGAGATGTGTCGTGCGCAACAGGCGCTAGCACGCGGCTGCGGCTCGACCGCGCTTGCGGTCAACATGCATCTGTTCCAGGTCGGTGCGATGTCGGATGCCTGGCGCCATAAGCAACCAGTCGAACCATTACTGCGACGGATCGTGAATGAGGGCATCGTGCTCGCCGCCAACGGCGCTGAATCGATCGTGACTGGTGTGTGGGCGCCGTCGACGATCGCCCGTCGCACAGCGTCCGGCTACGTCATCAAGGGACGAAAGTATTTTTGCTCCCAGGCGACCGGCTTCGACCTCGTGCGCTTCCTGGCGCTCGACGCGGATAGCGGCGAAACATTGATTATCACCGTTCCACGCGACACTCCGGGACTGCGCATCGAGGCCACGTGGGACACGACCGGAATGCGCGCCACCGCGAGTCACGATCTGGTGCTCGACGATGTTGCCATCGAAGCCAACGCAGTCAGTGGCAGGCTTCCCGCCGGAGAGCCGCTGCGCACGCCGGCATTGCTCAACATCTGTCGATGGTTTCCACCGATGACTGCGAGCGTTTATCTCGGGATCGCGGAAGAAGCAGCCGAAGAGGCGCACGCCGCGGTGGGGAAAGGCATTAATAGTGCGCATCGGAACGAAGCATTGACGGACGTCATGATTGGCGAGATGACGGTGGAGTTGCTCATCGCGCGCAGCGTCCGCGATCAACTCGTCGGCGAACTCAACGACTTTCCGCAGGATCCTGGTGGAGCCATGGTGAAGGCCATTGCCGTGAAGGAAATCGTGATCGCACGCTCCATGACGGCGGTCTCGAAAGCGGTCGAGATCGCCGGTGGGCGTTCCTATTTTAGGAAGTCGCCGCTCGAACGGCTGTTTCGCGACGCGCAGGCCGGGCGATTCCATCCTCCGTCCGCGCCGACCTCACTACAGATCATCGGCCAGCGCACGCGCGAGTCGCGTGGCGCTACCAAGACATGAACGATCGCGAAGCGCACGGCTCCTACAGCAACGCGAACAGAATGCAGACGGTGACGATCGCCCAGACGACGAGTTCCGTGCCGACATTGCTGTAGGCGCGTTTGAGTTCGTAGTAGCTGAGTTGCTCGAAACGGCGCGCGCGAGGCGCAACCGGTGGCTTGATGATTCTTTCCAGCTGAGCTGTGTCCGACATCGATAATTCCTCCGGGTCATCGTCGAGTGCACCTTCTCGACGTCCGGCATGCTTGCCAGTGACTCCATCAATGCCAGATCGGCAGCCTTCCCGAACCTGACCGTCGTTCTGCGTGCCCGCTTACTTATGTCGGATCGCGGTGTAAGCCGGATCATCCGGCTGCTGGAGATATATACTTTTCCCCGCCGGACGCTCTACATCACCAGGGAGGTACCCGCCGGAGAGTGAGTTGCCCGAGAAAGCCAATACATCGTTCGTCGCGAGCCTGGCCGCTCAATATGGCGATCGCCTGCGCCGGTTCCTGTTCATGCGCGCCCGGAATTCGGCCGATGTTCCGGACCTGGCGCAAGAGGTGTTCCTGCGACTGATGCGTGTGGAGAAACACGAGGGTATTCGCAGTCCGGAGGCGTATCTGTTCACAGTCGCTCGCCACGTCGCTCATCAGCACTCGCTGCATGAGTCCAATGCGCCAGCGGCGGTGGACATCACCGAGGTCTTTCCCGAGCTGCAAGGCAGCCCGTCCGAGGACCCGCTGGAGCGGGCCGAGGTTGCGATGAGAATCAAGAAGCTCCGGCAGGCGCTGGATCAATTGCCGCCGCGGGTGGCGACGACGCTGCTGTTGCATCGGTTCGATGGGTTCTCGATCGAGGAGATCGCCGTGCAATTGGGCGTTGCGCGCATCACGGCCGCCAAATATCTCGCCCAGGCGCTCGTTCATTGTCGTAATGTCGCGAACGAGCGCGAGTAAGGACATCTCGATGAATCGAACAACACCCCGCGCCAATCAGCAGATACTTCAGGAAGCGTCCACCTGGTTCGTGACCTTCCGTGGTCAGGATGTGTCCGCGAGCGACAGCCAGGAATTCCACGAGTGGTTGAAGCGATCTCCTGAACACATCCGCGCTTACCTGGAGATCGCGCAAACATATGCGGATATTCCTGTGCCTGAAGCCACCCGCACGCCGGATGAACTGATCGCGTGGGCGACTTCCAGTTCGGAATTCAATGTCGTCCCGCTGAATCGCGAGCAGCTCCATGGCGAACGCACGCAGACGAGATCGAATCTGTGGCGCGCGGCCATCGCGGCGTCGATCGTCGCCTTCGCTATCACAGGCGCCTGGTTCCATGCCGAGCGCAACACTTACAGCACGGGTATCGGCGAACAGCGCTCCATCACCGTGCAGGATGGCTCGATCGTCGAGCTCAACGCGCGCTCCAAAGTGCGGATCGATTTCGATGGCCGGCAGCGGAATGTCGAGCTGCTGCGGGGGCAGGCGCTGTTTCGCGTCGCCAAGGATCACACCCGCCCGTTCATCGTTCGAGCCGGTGAAACGAGCGTGCGAGCCGTCGGCACTCAATTCGACGTGTCGCGAAAGAGCGGGGGAACGACAGTCAGCGTCGTGGAAGGTCGTGTGGCCGTGCTGTCCGGATCTTCCGCGTCGGAGCTGACGTCACCGATCAAGGACGGTGAAATATTCCTGAGCTCCGGCGAGCAAGTGACCGTGACGCAGACCGAGGCACGCAAGGCGGAGCAGCCAGACATCGAAGCGGCAACCGCGTGGACCCGATATCAGCTCGTGTTCGACGACACCTCGTTGAGCGAGGTGCTCGAGGAGTTCAATCGCCATACGCGGCGGCGGCTGGTTGTCGATTCACCCGAGCTCGCCGACCTGAGGATCAGCGGCGTGTACAACTCCACCAGTCCGGATGCATACCTGCACTTCCTCAGCCTGCAGCGAGGCGTGGTCGTGAGCGAGATCGACGGCGAGATCCACATCCGGAAGGAATGAGACCGCGCACGCCCATATATACTTTTCCGCGCAGATCGTTCTACAGCCCCATGACACCGTCGCCGACGATGTCGATTCGAACAACTCAATGGGGATTGGGAGCGATCATGCGTACTTCGGTTCTGACTGCCGCACTCTCATCGGCGCTCGTCGGTCTGGCCCTGGCGGATCCGGCCGCCGCGGCGATCAAGTTTCAAACCAATATCGCACCCCAGGAAGTGGGCAGCGCATTGCGCGAGCTGGCGGTGGAGCGACGCCTGCAGATCCTCTACACGACGCAGACCGTGACGAATCGACGCACGTCCGGCGCCGTCGGCGAGTTCACAGTGGACGAGGCTCTCACGCAGCTGCTTGGCGGCACCGGGCTGGAGTTTCGTTACGTCGACGAGAATACGATCACCATCATGGCGCGTGACGACCAGGCGCCTGCGAACACGCCTGACGTGCCTCGATCAGAAGTGCAACGTGAGCCGGAACAAACAACGACAGGGCCGAATGCAGCGGAGTCTGCTCAATTACATGAGCAAACCGAGTTGCAAGAGATCGTCGTCACTGGATCGCGCATCCAGCGACGGGACGCCACTGCTGTCGGCCCGCTAACGACAGTTACCGCCGAGGACATGGCGCTCGCGGCTCCCACTTCAGTCGGCGACTTGTTGCAATCGCTGCCTTCGGTTGGTGTCAGTTTGAACTCCAACGGCAGCCAGGGAACTTCGTTTGGCTCCAGCTCCATCAACTTGCGTTATCTCGGCAGCGCCGAAGGTTCGGGCAATCGAACGCTGGTGCTGGTCGACGGCCATCGATTCGTGAATGCGGTCGGCGGCCGCGGCTTTCGCGACTTCGTCGATCTCAACACCATCCCGCTCGGCATCGTCGATCGTGTGGAAGTGCTCAAGGATGGCGCCTCAGCCATCTACGGCGCCGATGCAATCGCAGGCGTCGTCAACATCCACACCAAGCGTGGCCTGGAGGGTTTCGAGGTGGACTCCCGATTTGGCGTCAGCGATGAAGGCGATGGAGACAACACCAGCGGCTACATGAACTGGGGCACGACTGCCGGACGATTCTCGACGCTCCTGTCCGCAAGCTACAGCAAGACGCAGCCGATCCTGACAACATCGCGCGCACTGACAACTCGCGCCTTGACGCCGTTGACAGCGCCGCCACCGAGCGATCGGGGCTTGTTCTCGTTGCCGAGACTCGCGAACAACGCTTATTTCCAGACGCCTACGGGATTCGGCACGTCGGCGATCACACCAGTCCCCGGATCGACTGTCGGCACCGGAGTCACTGCGGACGAAGCATTTCGTATCGCGCAGCTGCCCGCGGATGATTACAACCAAATGGTGCAGGGATTGTATGCGTCCGGGCCGAGCGAACGTTTCGGACTGTTCGGTCGGATCGAATACGAATTCACGGACAACGTCCGGGCGCGTACGGAAGCACTCTATTCACGGCGGACGTCGGAGCAAATGCTTTCACCGCCGACGCTCGATATTCGCGGATCGAACGGATTTCTGATCGCCGCCGATCAGCAGTTCAATCCGTTCGGCACGGCCAACGGCGTGCCTGCCGCGAATGCTTTGGCATTCGGCGCCGATGCGAGTGTACCCGCGGCCAGCCGAAACGCATTCCGCATTCAGCGTCTGCTGAACGATGTGGGCAACCGGACGCAGCGACAGGAGATCGATACCTATCGATTCGCGGCCGCGTTGGAAGGTACGACGATGGCCTTGGGCCGCGACTGGAATTGGGAGCTGTTCGGGTCCTGGTCGCGGAATCACGCCGACTTCAACTCGTTCAACCAGATCAACCTGGAGAATGTATATCGCTCGCAGTTCTCGCCGGCGGCGTGCGCGGCGATCGCGGGTTGTGTGCAGGTGAATCTGTTCGGACCGATGACCGCAGACCAGGCGAACTATGTTCGCTACGACGCCATGGATGAGCAGACAGCGAAACAGGTGAACGCTGCATTCAACGTTTCTGGCGAGCTGTTGATGTTGCCCGCGGGGCCGTTGGGCATCGCCGCCGGTTACGAGTATCGACGCGAATCGGCCTCAGATACTCCCGACATCTTCGCCGCGAGTAATTCGAGTGTGCTGCCGATCATCGCGGGCGCGCCTCAGCTCCCCACCACACATGTGACGCGTAGCCCGACCGACGGATCGTATGATCTCCATGAGGTGTACACGGAGGTGGCGGTTCCACTCCTCAGGAATATTCCTGGCATTTACAGTCTCGACATCGACGCCGCGCTTCGTTATTCGGAGTATGGAACTGTCGGTGGCAAAGAGACCGCCAAGCTTGGCCTGGCTTATCGCCCGATCGACGATCTGCTGGTGCGCGGAACTTACAGTCAGGGGTTCCGCGCGCCGTCGATTCTCGAATTGTTCCAAGGCGAGCGGCAGATCAACTTTCAAGGCGTGGATCCGTGCAACGGCGGCGGAGCGGGCAGGCCGGGGTGCGCGGGTGTGCCGACCAACTACAATCAGGCTCAGTTCAACAATGGGTTGATCGCAGGCGTGACGGCGGGCAATCAAAATCTCGAACCTGAAACCGCGGACACCTATTCGGTAGGCCTGGCATTCACACCGGCGGCGCTGTCCGGCTTGACGCTCACCGCCGACTGGTTCGAAATCGAAGTGCAGGACGCGATCGCCACCAACAGCGCCACCAATATCCTTAATTCCTGCGCCAACACCGGCGTGTTCTGCGAATTGATTACCCGTGGCTCGCTGGGCGAAGTCGTCCGGCTGACACAGGCCGTGGTCAACTTGAGTCGCATCGAGGTTGCCGGCGTCGACGCCTCCGCCCGCTATCGCTTCGTCACCGGCATCGGCGACTTCGAAGCGGCGCTGGACTATTCGTACCTCGATAAATTCCGTACCTTCATTCCGCAACCGGACGGCTCGATTGCAGTGGACGAGCGCGCCGGCAAGTCGGATCAGCCCCGCTCGACGTTCCCGCACAACAAGTCGCAAGCGTCGATTCGTTACAGCGCGGATTTGTTCGGGCTGTCGTGGAAGACGCGGTACATCGGGTCGAGCCGCGATATTCCGGACAACGCGGTGAACGGCGGACGCCTGAAAGAAATCTTCTATCACGATGTACAGGCGACCTTGGGCCTGGAGAGTCGAGGTTTGGATTTTGCTGCCGGCATCGACAATTTATTCGATAAAATGCCACCGGCATCGGCCGCCAATAATCCCATCAACTTCGATATCTACACTTATGACATCCGTGGGCGGTATTTCTACGTGAAGGCTGGCGCGAGGTTCTAGGGAGAGTCATGACGGCTAACAGTGCTCGTCCCATCACTCGCCGCGAGCTGGCAGTTCGATTCCTGCAGCTTGCGGCGCTGGTGGGCTTGCCCGCTAGAGGTTTCACAGCGGAGGAGGGCGAGTCCGGCGTCACCGTTGAACGCGACGTGATGGTGAAGATGCGTGATGGCGTCCACCTCGCGACGGACATTTATCATCCCGGCTCATCGTCACAACAGCGCTTTCCGGCGATCCTCGAGCGCACGCCTTACGGCAAGTCACAGGCCGGAATTCGACACGCAAGCGCTGCGATTGCCCGGATGCTGGCGAGTCATGGCTACGTCGTCGTGCATCAGGACACTCGCGGACGCGGCAAGTCCGAAGGTGCGTACGTCAAGTATTTGAGCGATGCGGCCGACGGTTTCGATTGTTGCGGCTGGATCGTTTCGCAGCCCTGGAGCAATGGAAAAATCGGCGCGCAGGGTTTGTCATATGGCGCCCACACGGTCGCTGCTCTAGCCAGCGCAGGTGCGCCCGGCATCGCCGCTTTGTTCCTCGACTCGGGAGGTTTTGCGAATGCCTATCAAGGCGGCATTCGTCAGGGCGGCGCGTTCGAGCTCAAGCAGGTCACCTGGGCGTACAACCTCGCGTTCGAGTCGCCCGAACTCGTCGCCGATCCGGCGAAAACCGCGGCGCTGAAAGCGGTCGATCTCAAGGTATGGTTCGCGAAGCTGCCCTGGTCCAGGGGGCATTCGCCGTTGAGCCTGGTGCCGGAGTACGAGGACTACGTCTTCGATCAATGGGAGGCGGGCACATTCGACGACTATTGGAAACAACCCGGCATCTACGCGGAAGGGTACTACGACAAGTTCAGCGATGCGCCCATGACCTGGATGTCGTCGTGGTATGACCCGTATCCACGAACGGCGACGACCAACTACATCGCGCTTTCCAAACTGAAACGCGGACCGCATCGACTGATCCTCGGGCCGTGGACGCATGGAAACAATCATCAAACATTTGCTGGTGACGTCGACTTCGGCGCGGCGGCTACATTGGCGGGCAATATTGCGACTGACCTGACGACGCTCAGGAAACGTTGGTTCGATCGGCATTTGAAGGGCGAGCGCAACGGCGTCGACGACGAACCCGCCGTGCGCATCTTCGTCATGGGCGGCGGCAGCGGGCGCCGCAATTCCGAGGGGCGTCTGGACCACGGCGGCAAGTGGCGATCCGAACCGAGCTGGCCGCTGCCGGGGACACGAACCACGCGCTATTTCATGACGATGGATGGTGGCTTGGTTGAAGCGCAACCGAAGGCTCGTGACGCCAAGCGAGTGTTTCGTTACGACCCGCGCCACCCGGTGCCAACCATCGGTGGCACGGTGACTTCAGGCCAACCGCTCATGGTCGGTGGCGCGTTCGATCAGCGGGAAGCGCCGCAATTCTATGGATCGGAGCAATCCGGGCGCGCGCTTGCGGACCGTCCCGACGTGCTCGTGTTTCAAACCGAACCCCTGGCCAGCGATGTCGAGATCACCGGTGCAATCGAGGCCGATCTATGGATTGCCTCCGACTGCCTCGACACGGATTTCACCATCAAGTTGCTCGATGTGTATCCGCCCAGCCAGGACTATCCGCAGGGATACGCGATGAATCTCACCGATGGCATTCTTCGCTGTCGTTATCGCGATTCATGGGAGCGGCCGACCACGCTCGAGCCCGGCAAGCCCTACAAGATTCGCGTCTCCGCCTTCCCAACCTCGAATCTGTTCAAGGCCGGCCATCGCATCCGGTTGGATATCTCATCCAGCAACTTTCCGCACTTCGACATCAATCCGAACACTGGCGAGCCGGAAGGCCGCTGGCGACAAATGCGGGTGGCGACGAATACGGTGTTCGTGGATGCACGCCATCCATCGAGCGTCGTGTTGCCTGTGATCCCTTCGCGTGCGTGATGCGTTTGCTTTAATCCGTGTACCACGCGTGCAGTAGAAACGCATCGTGGCGCGTTGCTGGAGTAGGCCGAGGCGCGCAGGGCGTTGCAGGACGGTGCCCGGCAGAGTGAGGCCCACGAGGAATTCGAGGCGGCGGTGAGAGCGCGTGAGTTGCCGGCAGCGTCGCAAACAAATCCTCCAGATCCAGCGAGCCAGGCGTCAGCCAGGCGAGGCCGCTTTCGGTAATAGGCGTGGCGAGGAAGCCCGCTGCATTCAGCGCATCGCGCACCGTGAGGAGATTTCTAACAATCGTCGCCATCTCCGGCTCGGTGCGCGCGAGATCGTCCAGCCAGACCTCGGCCTGTTCCCGCTCGAGATCGAGCGCTCGATCCAGGTAGGGCTCGATGCGGCGCCAGGCCGAGGAAAGTTTCATGTCACTACTCCGTGTGATCGTCAATATAGATAGACAGCGCCGGCGTCGGTTGCCGAGTCGTCGGATGGGTTGTTGTTGCCATCGAGATTCGTGCCGTTGCCGTCTTCGTTTGGTGCGCCGACCACCAGTGTGTTGCCATCTTCGTTCAACGCTGTGGTATGGCCGAAGGCGTCGCCCACGCCAGTGTTGATCGCCTTGACGTAGTGTCGAGCAGCGCCAGGCAGCGTCGACCAGTTGGAATCGAGCGAGCGCACCAGGAGTTCCACCGCGCCGGAATCTGGCGTGGTGAGTGGCGCATCGACCCGCCCATCGACGCCAATCTCGGTCGCTGATTCTCCCGGCGAGCTGGCACTCAACACCGTGCCGTTGCCGCTGATGGCCACTGATGTTCCGAACGCCGCGTCATTCTCGCGACGTCCCGGCTTCAGATAGGCAACGCTGACAGAAGCGTTGTCAATGACGGCGGTGGTTGTCGTCGTCACATAGGCATAGACAGCGCCGATGTTTGATCCGTCCTCGTTCGGATTCTCGACCGACGTGCTGTCTTCGCCGGGTGCTCCCACGGCGAAGGCCGTGCCGCTCGAATCGATTGCCACTGCAGCACCGTACTGGTCTTCCGCGCCGCTGTTGCTAGCTTTCAAGCGTTGTGGTGCGCTCAACGTCGGTGGATCCTCCGGAAGTCCGCCGCCGATGGCGAAGAAACGATAGACAGCGCCCGAGTTGCTTTTGGTATCCGTGTCGATGGGATCGACGCCGAAGCCATCGCCATCCTCGGCGGGAGCGCCGACCAGCAGCACTGATGCGCCGGCGGTCATCGCCACCGAACTGCCGAAGTTGTCGCCATTGCCGATGTTGGATGCCTTGAGAATTCTCGGAGACTGCAGCCACGCGCCGCTCGACGCCGAGAACACATAGGCTGCGCCGGAATCGACTGCTGCATTGGTCACGTCGATATCTTCGGTGGGACTGTCCTGATGTGGAGCGCCGATCAAGAGCGTGGTCCCGCGCAGTGCCAGGGCAAAGCCGAACTTGTCTTCCGTGTCGACATCG
>JBEVKA010000037.1:0-7594 GCA_040509855.1 Steroidobacter sp. | reverse complement strand
GACTTCCGCGAGAAGTTCGCGAGCATCGTGTATCAGGCGCTGCTGCCGCCCGAACATTAAATTCCGTAGATCGTGTCCCCGGCGATCAGCGCGAGCAACGACAGCAGCACGTAAGCTCGCGCGAGGCCGGGGCCGCCGCTATCTTGCCGCGACGCTCGCAATGTCGCGGCGAATCCTTCCGCTAGATCGACCTTGGGCTGCCAGCCCAACAGCGCCTGCGCCTGCTTGGAATCGAACGCGGCGTCGTTCAAATAAAAATCCATGCGACGGCGATAGATCGGCGGGTTGATCTTGAGCATCTTGCACGTGTCCTCGACCACCGCCGCCAGCGCGAGCATCGGCTTCAACGGCAAGCTCGGCCCGAATCCGGGACGATTCGCGGCGCGCGCGATCGTATGTAACATCTCTCGCAGCGGCACTGCCTTCGGACCCGCGACGATCAATTCCTGATTCGCCGCCGACCGCGCGGTGCAGGCTCGCAGGAAGGCGTCCGCGAGATCGGTCACATAGATCATGTGACGACGTCCCTCGCCGCGACCGAACAATGGAAAACGTCCCTTCTCGACCGAGCGGAACAGTTTCAGCAATCGCTCATCTCGCGGACCATAAACCGCGGTCGGACGCAGGATCACGTACTCCATCCCAGCGCCGGTAGCGATCGTTCGTACCTGCTCGTCGGCAGCCAGCTTGCTGCGCTCATAGCTGTTCCACGGCCGGATCGGCGTCGATTCGTCGATGGTGCCAGCGACGCGCTGGCCATAAATGCCGGCCGTTCCACAGTGCACGAAACGTTTGACGCCAGCGGCGGCGGCAGCCTTCGCAACGTTCGAGGTGCCTTCCACATTCATGCGAGCGAAGTACGCTTCGTCGGCGCCCGACTCGCGGAACGCGGCGGCGAAGTGACAAACGACATCGCAACTCCTGAGCCCTTCCGCGAACGATTCAGGCTTCAGGATATCGCCGCGCCGCAAGT
Organism: Steroidobacter sp.; assembly: GCA_040509855.1. Taxonomy (GTDB): domain Bacteria; phylum Pseudomonadota; class Gammaproteobacteria; order Steroidobacterales; family Steroidobacteraceae; genus Steroidobacter. Next base: position 6,621 of record JBEVKA010000037.1, on the reverse strand, counting down.
CAGCGCCGCGAGCCTGGAGATGTTCGATGCATTCTCGATGGCGCGGTCCATCGCTCCGGTATAGCCCGATGACCTGATGGCCTTCGGCCAACGCGCGCTCGACGAAGTGCGCACCGATGAAGCCCGTGGCGCCGGTAACGAAGATTCGCATGCTGCGCATCCGCGATGGTGGTGGTTGAACCGCTTTTGAAAATTATTCGTGCGAGTCCACCAATGCGCGAACGTTCGTTTCCGTTCCACTCTTTGCTTGTTTGCTGCAAAAACGCGGCGGCGCTTGTGTACGGCCGGCAACATTGTTGCTAATTGCTCACAGTCGCATTAAACCCCCTGATCTGATTCACCGGTCGATGTGGTCAGCGGTGGGCAGCTGCAGAACCTGGGCGTCGCCGAAGTCGGCCAGGCGCTGTCGGTGGCCATGCCTTCTTTCAACTTCCCGCGTCCCGGCCTGAACGACGGCACCGACACGGTTCGCCCCGCCACCCTGCGCGGCCTGGCGCCGGATCAAACGCTGGTGCTGGTCAACGGCAAGCGTCGTCATCAAGCCGCGCTCGTCAACATCAACAACCAGCATCGGTCGCGGCTCCACCGCCGCGGACATGAACACCATTCCGAGCGCGATGATTCAATCGATCGAAGTGCTTCGTGACGGCGCGTCGGCACAGTACGGCTCGGACGCGATCGCCGGCGTCATCAACCTGAGCCAACGTCGCCGCAGCTCACAGTGCTGCCGACACCGCCGGTGCTGTTCAATCGTTTCAACGTGCTCACGTTCGAGGAAGGCACGCCGAAGGATAAATATGGCGCGGCGATCAACTGGACCCTGAATCGTTGGGGCGCCACGTTGCGAGCGACACGTTACGGCGAGGCGCTCGCGCCGGATCCAGACCCGACGCTCGATTTCACCATGTCGCCAAAAACATTGGTCGACGTGGAGGCGCGCATCGGTTTGACCGATCACTTACAAGTCGCGCTCGGCGCCGACAACGTCACCGACGAGTATCCGGATAAAACGCCGCCCGCCGTCAACGCCACGGGCACCACCGCGTTCTCGAACTACTCGCCGTTCGGCCGCTCAGGACGATTCGTGTATGGACGCGTGAGTTATAAGTTTTAACGTGTCGCCACGGCGACGGCGGCGCACGCCATCGCGGCTCCGGTGCCGCGATTGATCCGGCGTAGCGCCGTCGCACTCTTGAACATGCGACGGGCGCGAGCCGCCAGCAGCACGTAAGCACCCAATGTCAGCGGCAGCACGATCACGATCGTGAGCACGATTTCCACGAAGCCAATGAATGTCAGCTGTTCCAGCTTCACCACCGTGGGCAGCAACGCCAGAAAAAACAGGATGGTCTTGGGATTGGCCAAGGTGAGGGTCAGGCTGCCAAGGAACAGCTGCAACGGCTTCTGCCCGCGCTCAAGCTCCGGCGCCGAGCTGTCGGCCGTCGCCACCGGCGCCGTCCACAGCTTGTAGGCCAGATACAGCAGGTATGCTGCGCCTGCGTATTTGACCACGATGAACAACGTCTGCGCGGTCTGCGCCAGCGCCGCGAGCCCGGTGGCAGCGAATGTGAACCAGATGAGATCGCCGACCAGAAATCCGGCGATGAATGCCGGTGCGCCTCGCGTGCCTCGGGCCAGCGAACGCGCAATCACCGCCGCCACACCCGGCCCGGGCGTGGCCACAGCCAACAAGTACACAACGGCAAAAACCAGCAAGCCATACAGCGACATATCCCGACTTCCTCATCCATCCCGAGTCGACGCCGTCACAGCTTACCGACGTAACACTCAGCCAGCCAAGCGCCGGTCGGTATTAAACCAGGATTAGCGATCGTCGATACCGGGCGCATAACGGCTCGACCTCTTCGATGCAATGTCAACGACGGCAAGAACACGGAATGATTGCTGGAACATGACGCAACTGCTCTCGGATAACCGCGCTGACGATCAGCGTCGCGGCGGAATATTCTTTCGCCCGCGGGTGCAACGACGCTCTTTTTCTCGACGGAAGCTTAAATCTGACGCGAAGTCTCACGTCAGGGGGATTTCATGACCACGCACATTTTCTCTTCACCAGCACGATTCGCCTCACGAACGATTCTGGCCGGAACCGTTCTCGCGCTCACCGTCTCGCTCACTGGCTGCAGCAGCAGCGAGGCGTTGCCGAAATCAGTGGTGCAATCGTTCGAACAAGCCTTCAACGCCGACGACATCGAAGGCTGCCTGGCCCTATTCGATAGCGACGCGCAGATCCTGCCCGAGCGCGGGCCTGCCGTGTCGGGCCGCGACGGCATCGCCGACTATCTGAAGAATCAGATGACGCCGGTGGTGTCGTTCAACACCGAAGCGGAGATGACCATGATCCGCAACGACATCGCCATCGAGCAAGGCAACTTCCGGGTACGCGACGTCCGACGCGGCTCGGATATCGAAGAAGGCAAATACCTGCACGTGTGGCGCAATCGCGGCGAGGGCTGGAAGCTCTACCGCGTGATGTACAACACCGACTACGCACCCGAGACCGAAGTCTCGATCGCCCAGACCGCGTCGATCGACGACGCGGCCTGAGCGCAGTCGCTGCCTGCCCGCGCAGCGTTGACTGCGCGGGCTATTGCGACGGGCTACCGATGTCGGTGGCCACGTTGACCGACGTCGTGCGCGACAACTGTTCGCCGTTGTAGAACACGGCGGCTTTGATCGTGGCCACGCGCGGCACGTCGAACACGTCGGTGTAGACCTGCGATTTCGCGTTCGGCTCGCTGCCGTTCAACGTGTAGCGGATCTCTCCCAGCGGCACTTGCTTGGCCAGCTCGACGGCGACTTTGTCGCCGTTCTGACCGCGCTTGTACGCCATGGCACGGAACGCTTCGTCGCTGTAACGAACGCCCAGTCGTGAATAGCGACCGAGCATCGCGACCATGCGCGGCTGGAAATCACCCCAGCGCACATGTTTTGGCGCCGACCATGCGATCTCCGCCAATGCGGCCGCGCGTGGGAACGTCAAACTCTCCACGTCTTCTTCATTGTCGTCGGGCGTGGTCCAGAGATTGCCCTGCACGCCGACCAGGCGACTCAAGTCCTGCGGCGACAACGCCGCCGGCGCGGGATCGAAACGATACACATCGCCCAGACTGAGAACGTCTGCGCCCTTGCCCGCCTCACTGGATGGCGCGCTCTGGGGAAGATTGAGACTCAGCGTCTCGTGCGACGACACGATCACTTCGTAACCGGAAGCCACCGCGCCGAGCGCGCCATCGAGCCCCTTGCCAGTCATGATGATCGAGTCCTGCGGCACGCCGCCGGAGAACACGCTGTCCCAACCGACGATGCGACGCTTGTGTTTCTGCGTGATCTGACTGATGCGCTCGAAGAAGTAACGTTGCAGACGCTGTTCGTTGATGATGCCCAGCTCGCGCATGCGCGCCTGGACGCCGTTCGATTGTTTCCACTGATCCTTCGACACGTCGGCGGCGCCGATGTGAACGTACTCACTCGGGAACAACGCGACGACGTGAGCGAACACCGCGTCGAAGAATGTGAATGTTTCTTCCTCGACGTTGTAAAGGTTCGATCCCAGTGCTGCCGTATCGGACGCGCGCAGCGCCGGATAGGCGGCCACCGCGGCGCTGGCGCCGCCAGGCATTTCCAACCCCGGCACCACCATCACGTTGCGAGCCGCGGCATGCGCGATCACCTCACGCACATCCTCGGCGGTATAGGAACTCATGCCGCCGGTGAGCTTGGGATATTTCGGGATCTGCAATCGCCAGGCGCGATCGTCGACCAGGCGCCAGTGCAAGACATTGAGCTTGTGGAGCGCCATGAAGTCGATGTAGCGCTTGATGAACGCCACCGACTGATACTGACGGGCGGAATCGAGCAACAACCCTCGCCAGCGCAGGCGAGGCGCGTCGGCGATCTTTACGGCGGGAATGCGCACTTCGCGCGTGTCCGCCAGGTTCATCGTCATCAGTTGCCAAAGTGTTACCGCGCCGTTGAACAAGCCACGGACGTCGGAGGCGGTGACGATCGCGCCTTTTGACGAAACATCGAGATTGTAGGCCTCGGAGCCGGCCGCGCCATTTACCAATGTGAAGACAACGGATCGTTTGGGTGCATCCTGCAGCGTTCCCTGAACGATCACGGGGCGCCAGCCACGCGAACGCTCCACCAGGTCGCCGAAATATTGGGCGATGGCCCGCACCGCCCCGTCGCCATCGACGACGATCTGGGTTTGCGGCTCGATCGCGAGCGTGCCACCGCTCACCTCCAGGCTGGCAGGCCAGGGAATCAGCGAAATATCGGCAACGCGATCCGCCGAGAATGCGCTTGCAGCCAGACCAAGCCACGCCAGGAACGCGGCCAGACATCTACCCATCATCTAGTTTTCCTCCCTCGTCCGGCGCGCTGAGAATCAAAGCGAAAGCACCGGCGAATCAGCTCGTGCCATCACCACATGCAGGAGGTATGCCCAGCGCGACCCAAAAACTCGGCAACGGAGAAATGCCAACAAATCTTATGTGCAAGGGCCGCGGCTCTCGGACTTTAATAGCACCACGGAGGGGGGACAATAGATGCGCGCTCGAGTCGCAGAATGGAACATCGCCGCCAGGATGGCACTGTTGTTTGTGAGCTCGTGGAGTGGGTCACAAACGACACTTGCGGCAGAAACACCGGCCAATGCAGCGGAACATCCTGGCAAGGCCGTGTATGACGGCACCTGCGCGGCCTGTCATAACAACCCGGAAGCCACACGCTCGCCCGCGCTCGACACGCTCAAGGCGATGCGCTACCAGACCATTCTCTATGCCTTGAACGAAGGCAAGATGAAAGCGCAGGCCTCGGCGCTCAGCGCACGACAAAAAGCGGACGTGATCGATTTCCTGGTCGGCCGTGAAGCCACTTCCGATGAGTGGCTGACGACCACGATGTGTTCCGCTGAACGCCGCCAGGTGAAACTGAACACGCCCGCCACCGTGTCCGGGTTTGGCTTCGACCCGAAAAATCATCGCCGACTCACTGCCGCCGAGGCCGGCCTGCGCACCAATGACATGCGTCAACTGGAGCTGGCGTGGGCCTTCGGCTTCCCCAAAGCGACGGCGATGCGCTCGCAACCCGCCGTGGTGGGATCAACGCTGTTCCTGCCGGTGGCCGATGCGCAGCGAATGTTTGCGATCGACATCTCGGACAAGCCGTGCGTGCAGTGGGTTTATCAGCACGAAACACCGCTGCGAACCAGCGCTGCGTTCGGCGAGCTGCGGGGACGCAAGGTTATCGTGTTCAGCGACGTTGGCTCGAAGGTCCACATGCTCGACGCCAGCACCGGCGAGCGCATTTGGATCCAGCACGTCGGACTGTATCCGCTGTCGCTGACCACCGGCACGCCGGTAATTCACGAAGACCGCGTGTACGTGCCGATCTCACAATATGAGATCTCGCTCGGCGGCAACGACAATCACGAGTGCTGCAAAACCCATGGCGCCGTGACCGCGCTGGACGCTCTGACCGGAAACAAACTTTGGACCGCGCACACCATGGAAGAGGCCAAAGCGGTGCGCGATCGCGGCGACGGCAAGATGATTTACGGCCCGTCGGGCGCGCCGATCTGGACCTCACCGGCGATCGACGCCAAACGCGGCGTGTTGTATGTGGGCACGGGCGAAGCGACCTCGGAACCTGCCGCGCCGACCACCGACTCCATTCTCGCCATCGATCTCAAAGACGGACGCATTCGCTGGACGTTTCAGGCCACCGCCAACGATATTTTTCTCACCGGCTGCATGCGCAATCGCAATGGCCTCAACTGTCCGAAGGACTCGGTGAATCGCGACGTCGACTTCGGCGCCTCGGTCATCATCGCCAGGCGCGCCAACGGCTCGGACGTGCTGCTCGCCGGACAGAAATCCGGCACGGTGTGGGCGCTCGATCCGGACCGCGGCGGCAAACTGGTGTGGCGACAGGACTTCGGCGAAGGTTCACCGCTCGGCGGCATTCACTGGGGCATCGCTTACGACGGCACGCGCGTATTCGCGCCGATCAATCGACCCTACGGCCTCAACCCGCCCGCGAGTGGATCGCAAAAGCCCGGCCTGCACGCGGTGACCGTGGACACTGGCAAGGTGGCATGGACTTACTCAGCGGAGCCCGACTGCTCGGGCAAACGCGCCGAGCTCGTGAAGAGCTGCGCCACCAACATCGGCTTCTCCGGCGCGCCAACCGTGATCGATGGCGCAGTGATTAGCGGCAGTCTCGATGGCTTCCTGCACGCGTTCGACGCGAAGACCGGTGAGCTGCTGTTCAAATTCGATACCGCGCGGCCATTCGATACCGTCAATGGCGTAACCGCGAACGGCGGCTCCATCGACAATGCCTCCATCGTCGCGGCCAACGGCATGCTGTTCGTGAATTCGGGTTACGGGCTGTTCGGACAAATGCCCGGCAACGTGCTGCTGGCGTTCAAGCCCAAGGCAAAATCCGCCGCGCCGGTCTCGCCCTGAGCGTTGCCCCTCTGCCGCTCCATAGCCCGTACAATAGCCCCACTAATAACAGTGGGGAGCGTTCATGGCTTTTTGGAATCGCCGCAAAAGTCTCCAGTCCGTCAGCGTCCGGGCGGCGCATAGC
>JBEVKA010000036.1:0-6912 GCA_040509855.1 Steroidobacter sp. | reverse complement strand
TCCTGCTGGCCAGCGGGTTGCTCGCGCTGATTCATTTCACGCTGCTGGCCTCGACGCCGGGATCGTTGAAGAAAGTCATCGGCGCATTTGTGGGCCAGCCGAGCATCTGGCCGTACTTCCGTATCTCGAAATTCTCCGAAGTCGCTGCTTTGCTGGCGGCGGGCACGGTGCTGTGGAGCTTGTGGAGCGTGGCCAAGCGGCGTCGCGTGCCGGACTATGCGCTGCTCGGTCTGTTCGGCGTGTGGATTCCGATGTTCTTCATCGGCTTCTTCATGTGGAGCATGCCGCCGCGTTATACCGTCGCTTCGCTGTTGCCGCTGATGTTGTGTGGCTTCGCTTTCGCGCAGAAGGGCGGTGAGTGGTTGCAAGCCAAGCTCACGAGCGCCAGTGGTCGTCCATGGCATCAGGGCTGGCAGATCGCGGCGGCGGCGGTGACGGCCACGCTGGTCGTCAATCCCGTGGCCGTGGCGGGTACGGTCAATTCCGGTTATGAATCGCACCCGGATCACAAAGGCGCGGCCGAGTTCATGCGCAGTCAACATCTGGTCGCCGCTGACGTGATCCTGGCCGAGGATGTGTTGCAACAGACTTACTACCTGGGCAGCGGGACGGTGGATTACTGGCTGATGAGCCGTCATCACGCGCGCCGCTATGTCGAACTGGTCGACGGCCAGATTCGTGATTTTTATACCGGTGCCGGCGTCATCAGCGACGCCACGTTGTTGCAGCAACTCTTACAACGCGAGCGGGGCCAGCGCATATTTGTCATTGGCAGTGGCGAGAATCAGAGTGACCATCGCAAGGGGATGCGCGGCGACATGGATCCGGTGCTGCGCTCCACGCAGTTCCAGGTCGTTTACGAGGGCCGGGACGGCTTGACGAAGGTGTGGCTCGCCACGGGCGCGCGCCCGGAGTCGACACCGCCATCGCCGCCCCCGCATCAGGAGTAGAGCCATTGCCGGTCTAGTGAGTCGAACCGCGATCATTTCCATTACGCGGTTCATGAATCAGGGGCTGGTGGTCATCAGCCCCATCCTGCTGGTGCGCCTGCTGACGGTCGAGGAATTCGGCCGTTACCGCGAGTTCCTGCTATATGCCGGCCTGCTGACGACGTTCTGTGCGTTCGGCATCAACAACAGTCTGCTGTATTTCATTCCGGCGCGGCCGCGCAGCGTGGGGCAGATGGTGCGCCAGGCAACGGTGATGACATTCGGCACCAGCATCGTGGTGCTCGGTGTCACATTGCTCGCCGACTACATCGCGAACGGTGCGATCCTCGGCGGCCTGCAATTGCCGGTCGCGCTCTATGTGCTGTTGTTCGTGAACCTGGATTTCTGGGAGTTCTACTGGCTGGCGCTGAAACGGCCGTTGCCGGTGTTCGCATACACGACCGGCCGCTTGATCGCTCGCATCGTCGTGGTGGTGACCGCGGCTTCGATCTGGCGCGATGTGCTGCCCATCATCTGGTCGCTGATTGCGCTGGAAGCGCTGCGAATCGTCGGCTCGTGGATTTCCTGGCGGCGCGCGACTCGCAAAGACCCGAGCGTGGATGCCGGGGCCGTCGTGGAAGAATCCTGTTGGAACGAGCAGTTCCGCTATTGCTTCCCGATCGGTCTGGCGTTGATCCTGGTGACGCTCAACAAGTCGCTCGGCAATTTGTTTGTTACTAAATCTCTCGGCGTGGTGGCGCTGGCGCATTACGCAATCGGCACGCACATTCAGCCGGTGATCGGCGTGTTGCGCAATTCGGTATCCGACGCGGTGCTGCCCGAACTCGCGGCGCTGAAAAACACGAAGGGTGAGGGCGCGCTGGAGCTGTGGCGTCGTTCGACCGTAGTCTCGATGATCCTGCTCACCGCCGCAGGGGTGGTGCTGTTCGAGTTCGCTCACACGTTCGTCGTGACTTTGTTCTCGCCGAGCTACGAGCCGGCGGTGCTGATCTTCCAGATTTATTTGCTGGTGCTGGTGCGTGAGGTGTTCGATTTCGGCGTGGCGCTGCGGGCTGCGAACAAGACTGCGCCCATCGTCACCAGCAGCCTGTTCGCGATCCTGCTCAATCTGCTGTTGCTGGTGACGGTGCTGCCGATCTGGGGTTTGCCAGCGGCCGCACTGGCGTTCGTCATCTCGCGCTGGGTGGAAGGGTTGGTGCTGAGTCGCAGCACCTTGCGTGCTTATAACATCGGCATCGCCAGCCTCGCGCGCTGGCGAGATCTCGGCAAAGTCGCGCTCGCCGCGTTACTCGCATCGGTCGTGTTCTATGGGTCGTTCTGGCTCGACTACTTTGGTCTGCCCGGCGTGGTGCTGGGCTCGGCCGTGTTCATGACGCTGTTCATCGTTTTCATGCTGTCGCTGCGCATCCCCGAAGCGACCGCCATGCTCAACCGCCTCCGTAAAAACCGCGAGATCGCCGCCGCCAAATCCTCCACTGCGGCACCGCGTTGACCTCTCACTGATACCCCACTGACGCCCCACTGACGCCCCGGGGCGACAGATTCGTGCCGAACTTACGGACGGCACGAGCATTGCTTATCTGGTAACAACGCGGTCAGCAATCGGTCACGAGGCAGTTACGATGACGCTGGAGCAGCAACCGGGGCAGTGGGACGAGCATGTCAACAATTCGACTACGGCGCAGTGGGAGGGGCCGCTATTCATCGTCGGCATGCCCAGATCGGGCACCAAGCTGTTTCGCGGCTTGCTGAGCAAACATTCGCGCATTCGCATCCTGGCGGCGGAAACAGATTTCCTGCCGTTCATCGATGAATGGGTGAGCAAACATGGCAGCCCGGCCACGCCCGAAGCATTCGAACGCTTCGCCAATGCGATGCGTGGCGCCAACTACTTCAACTTCCGCTCCAAGCCAAAGCCGTTTCAATGGCAGGAATGGCGCGTCGCCTGTAACGGCAACTTCGACGTGGGTGGGTTGTTCGAAGGCTTTTCGCGCTATGAGCTCGACGCCGAGCGCGGCTCACACATCATCTGGGCCGATAAATCGCCCGCATACATCCGGCACATTCCCCTCATCCTGAAACATTTCCCCGGCGGCCGGATCCTGCACATCGTGCGCGACGTGCGCGATCACTGCGTTTCCATGCGGAATGCCTGGGGCAAGGATTTGCGGCGTTCGGCGTGGCGGTGGGGTCATGATGTACTCGCGGCTCATCGTCATTGCACCAACATGCCGGAGCGCTGCCTCGAAGTGAGATTCGAGCAGCTGCTGCAGGATCCTGAACTGCAGATGCGGCGCGTTTGTTTGTTCCTGGACCTGGAGTTCTCCGCCGGGCTCACCGAGTTGTCACAGTCCGTCGAGCGGCGCGGTTACGCAGCCGGGCGAACAGAGATCATGCGAGACAACTGTCGCAAGTTCGAAAGCCGGCTGACGCCGGGCGAGATCGAGTCGATCGAGTCATTGGCGTGGCATACCATGCAGGCGCTCGGTTACATGCCGGTTCGCGCCCTGAAGCAGGAGCGGTTATCGCCCTTGATGCAGCAACTGCTCCGCTTGAAGGATGGCGCGCATCTGGTCGCCGCCGGCATGCATCGCAAGGGGATTGCCGCCGCCGTCCGGTTTCACGCCACGCATCGACGGATGGCCGGCTGAGCCCGGAACAGTCCGTGAATGTAAGTAAAGCCACGTCATTGCATTAATTACAACGAACTGAACTGCTCGACGGTGCGTAGTACTAGGGCTACCGCGACGCGGCGGCGCTGGTATGCAACTTGCTCAATCGATTTCGATAGCGGTCTGAACACCGAGGCTGACGTGTATTTGAAAACCTGCCGATGCGAGGAGCCGCGCTGATGCGTTTCCTGCTCGCCGCACTGACGTTCTTCCTCACCCTGAGCAGCGTCTTCAATTGGGACCCGGGCCCGGCGCCGGGCGTGAAGATCAAGAACTTCATCCTGTACATGCTGGTGATGGGGCTGGTGTTTTCGTACGCCAGCGGGCGTCGTTTCAAGATCCAGCTGCCGTCGATGAACGTGGCGTTCATCGTGCTGATCGGCTACTCGATACTCACCTACCTCGCCATCATTCTGTTCATCGACTACCCGCGCTACGACGCGCTCACCAGCGCCTTCGATCTGAAGAATCGCGCGGTCGATTACATGCTGTTCTTCCTGGTGTTTCTCTACGGGACCAAGTCCGAGAAAGACGCCGTGTTCGTGCTGAAATGTTTGTTGCTGTCGTGGATCGTCTCGCATGCGGTCGCGGTGCTGGATGCATTGGGCGTCATGCAACTCGGCGACATCGAGCGGCGCAGTGACGGACGAGTGCAGGGCGCGGTCGGCGAATCCAACCAATACGGCGCATTCGTCGCACTCACGCTGCCCGCTGCCATCGCCATGGCGGTCGCAGTGAAAGGATGGCAGCGATGGTTCTGGATCGCCGCAGCGGCGCTCACCGCGGGTACGCTGATAATGACGGTGTCACGCGGCGCGTTCGTCGCCACGTTCTTGGCAGCCGTGCTCGGCGCATATCTGTTCAGGCGTTACTTGTCGGCGGGCAAGATCCTCGCCTGGGGCAGCCTCGCCGCGCTCGGCTCGATCATCGTCATGCTGGTAGTGGTGAGCGCGGGCTTCGGCGACCTGCTTTATGAACGAGTCATCGCTGGCTTCAGCTCCAATGACATGAGCGGCACCTCCTCGGGCCGTACCGAGATCTGGTCCACCGCGATCGCCATGATGTTCCAGCACCCGCTGACGCTGTTGACCGGCGTCGGGTGGAACTCTTACTGGATCATGCCGTTCCGTTATTCACCACATAACTACTACCTCGCTCAGTGGTTCAACCTCGGCCTGCCGGGATTGATCTGCAGCGTGGTGTTGCTGGTGATCCCGATTCGCACGGCGTTGCAATCCTTCACGGTGGCGTCGCCGATGCTGCGGGCTTTGTTGGCCGGGTTCGTGTTCGCCGGACTGGCCTATGCGATGGCCACGTTCTTCGTCGACCTGTACGTGCCATGGATTTATTTCTGGGCGTACGCGGGAGTGACGATGCGTCTGGCGATGATCGCGCGCGATACGGTGCCGGCGGCGGTGGCGGTCGAAAGACCCGAAACGACCCGGCCAAGACGTGCGGATCCCTATGGCTGGGTCCGCGACCAGGAACGAATTGGAACCGTAACGAGATGAAGATCTGTATCGTCGGCCTCGATGACTACCCGCAACTGGCGAACCTGAAGGACGCGAAATATGTCGGCGGCGAATCCGTGCAGCACGTGTTGCTGGCGCGGGCGTGGCGCGACCTCGGTCATGAAGTCTCGATGATCGTTCACGATCACGGACAGGGGCGAGTCACCGATGTCGACGGCATTCGCGCCGTCGCGCCGTACTCGCGCACTGAAGGCATTCCGGTGTTGCGTTTCGCGCATCCGCGTCTGACCGGAATGATCGGCGCCATGCGCGAAGTCGATGCCGATGTTTATTACCAATCGCCCGCCGGCGCGCCGACCGGCATTACTGCCTGGTTCTGCCGTCGTTACGGCAAGCGATTCATCACGCGCATCGCTTCGGACCTGGCGTGCATTCCCGGCAAACAGCTGATCCGTTTCTGGCGCGATCGCAAGATTTATGAGTTCGGCCTGCGCAATGCCGATCTGATCGTCGCGCAGAGCGAACAGCAGCGCACTCTGTTGCGACAGAACTATGGCCTCAAGAGCGAAGTGCTCGACATGGCCGTGGATATGCCGAGCGGTCCGCCGCCGGCCAAGGACATCGACGTGCTTTGGGTGTCCAATTTCCGCCCGGTCAAGCGGCCCGAGGTGGTGTTGGATCTGGCGCGTCGACTGCCGAACGTGCAGTTCGTGATGGCGGGTGGGGCGTTGCCCGGCGCGGAGGAATATTTCCATTCCATGCGCAAGGCCGCGAGCGAGCTGCCGAATGTGAGTTGCCCGGGCGCCGTGCCGTACACCGATGTGGGCGCGGTATTCAGTCGCGCCAGGATTTTTCTCAACACGTCCGAGATCGAAGGTTTCCCCAACACGTTCCTGCAGGCTTGGGTACGGGGCGTGCCAGTCGTCACCTTTTTCGATCCCGATTCGCTCGTCAAACAGCGTCAGCTCGGTCGCACCGCCAAGGATTTCGATGACATGGTCGGCGCGATTCAATCGTTGCTGGCCGACGTGCCGGAACGCGAGCGGGCTGGTGAGCGAGCGCGTGCATATGCGATCGCGACGTTCGGCGCCAAGCACATCGCCAGTCGTTACCTGGAAATGCTGGCTGCTCGCGAGACATCGCCGGTCTACCAGTTCGGCACCAGTGGTTGACGCATGGCTAGCGCGCAATCGCAGCTTCAGCGGGAGAACGAGCGCGTGCGGATAGAGTCTCGCGGTGGCGGCCTCGACGCTCTGTTCGTGCTCAACAATCTCGCGGTCGGCGGCTCCGAAACCAAAGTCGTGCGCCTGGCAAATTCGCTGAGTGCCCGCGGCCTGCGCATCGGCATCGCTTATCTCAACGAGCCGACGACGCTGCTCAACGAGATTCAACCGCAGGTCGCGACATTTTTTCTGTCCCGACAAGGCAGGTTCTCGGTGAAGGCCAGCGCGGCGTTGAGGCGGCTGATCGAAGAGCAGCGCCCGCGCAATGTGCTCTCCGTGAATCTCTATCCCGCGCTGTATGTGGTGACGGCAACGAGTCTGTCCCGACACAAGCCGCGCACCATCGGATTGATGAACACCACACGAATGGACGGCGCGCGTTTGAAACAAACGTTCTATACGCACGTGCTGCGGCATCTCGACTGGACGGTCTACGGTTGCGAGCTGCAGCGTGACGTCTGGCTATCATCGGCGAGTCCGATGCGGCCGCACTCCAGCGTGATCTACAACGGCGTCGATGTTTCGAGATTCTCGCCGTCGCGCGCCGGCGTTGGCGATCAGCGTGCACGTTACGGAATCGGCGAACATGCGTTCG
>JBEVKA010000035.1:0-3538 GCA_040509855.1 Steroidobacter sp. | reverse complement strand
GCGCAAGTACATGCCGATCACATGGATCACCTCACTGATCGGCTCGCTGGCATTGATCGGCACGCCGTTCCTTTCGGGCTTCTATTCCAAAGACAGCATCATCCTCGCGGTTGAGCACAGCGAGCTCGGATGGGTGAGCACATATGCCACGTTCGCGGTGCTGGCCGGCGTGTTCGTGACTGCTTTCTACAGCTTCCGCATGTATTTCCTCGTGTTCCACGGGAAGGAACGGTTCGATACGTCGCCACACGGGCACGCGACCCATGTTGCGAACGACGCGGGCACGATTGCCGCCGCGCACGGCGTCGACCCGGCTACGGTCCCGTCGCACGTTGCTCCGCACGAAGATCGCTTCGCGGAAGAAATCGCCAAACAGCATCGGGCCGACGGTGAAGAAGCCGATGAGGATCGAAGGACTCGCCAGAAGGATCAGCGGCAGCGTGACGACCCACGGACTCTCGTGCGGCTTGCCGTGATGATCGTGGTCCGACTCGTGGTCATGATCGTGCCCAGGGTCATGATCGTGCCCGAACCGCTCCGGCCCGTGGAACGTCATGAACACCAAGCGGAAACTGTAGAACGCGGTGATGAACACACCGAGCAGCACGCACCAGTATGCGTAGGTGGCCGCAGGCCCCAAGTGCGAGGCATGCACCGCCTCGATCAGCGCGTCCTTGGAGAAGAAGCCGGACGTGCCGGGGAAGCCGATCAGTGCCAGCGTGCCGATGAACGACGTCCAGTACGTGATGGGCATGTATTTCCTGAGGCCACCCATCTTGCGCATGTCCTGCTCGTGATGCATGCCGATGATGACCGAGCCCGCCGCAAGGAACAGCAGCGCCTTGAAGAACGCGTGCGTCATCAGATGAAACAACGCGCCCGCGTACGCGGACACGCCGAGCGCCACCGTCATGTAACCCAGCTGCGAAAGCGTCGAATACGCCACGACGCGCTTGATGTCATTGTTCACCAGGCCAAGCAGGCCCATGAAGAACGCCGTCGTCGCGCCGATGACCAGCACGGTCTGCAGAGCCACTTCCGACAGCTCGAACAGCGGCGACATGCGCGCCACCATGAAGATGCCCGCGGTCACCATGGTGGCCGCGTGAATCAGCGCTGAAATCGGCGTCGGACCTTCCATCGAGTCCGGCAGCCACACGTGCAGCGGCACCTGTGCCGACTTGCCCATTGCGCCGATGAACAAACAGATACAGATCACCGTGATCGCCTGCCAGTCGACACCCGGGAAGATCTGCATCGGATCCGCCGACGTAATCAGTTCGCTCTGAGCGAACACCGTCGCGTAGTCGAGCGAGCCGGTGTAGTACGCGACGCCGGCGATGCCGAGCACGAAGCCGAAGTCACCAACGCGGTTGACCAGGAACGCCTTCATGTTGGCGAAGATCGCCGAGGGCCGCGTGTACCAGAAGCCGATCAGCAGGTACGACACCACGCCCACCGCTTCCCAGCCGAAGAACAGCTGCAGGAAGTTGTTCGACATCACCAGCATCAGCATGGAGAACGTGAACAGCGAGATATAAGCGAAGAAGCGCTGATAGCCCGGGTCGTCCTGCATGTAACCGATGGTGTAGACGTGCACGCACAGCGACACGAATGTCACCACCGTCATCATCATGGCGCTCAGGTTGTCGACCAGGAAGCCGACTTCCATGCGCATGCCGTCGCTCACCAGCCAGGTGTAGACGGTTTCATTCACGATCGGCGCGCCATCGACCACCAGCAGCTTCAACACATAAGCCGACAGGCCGAACGAAATCGCCACGCCGGCGATGGTGACGCTATGCGCACCAACGCGACCGATGACTTTGCCGGCGATACCTGCGGCAATCGCCGCCAGCAGCGGCGCAAGAACGATGGTCAGGAGTACGGATTGGGAAATCATGCGCCGCTCAACCTTTCATCGTATCCAGCTGTTCGACGTTGATGCTCTTACGCTCACGGAACAGCACCACCAGGATGGCGAGGCCGATCGCGGACTCGGCGGCGGCCACCGTGAGAATGAAGAACACGAACACCTGCCCGCCCAAATCGCCGAGCTGGCGCGCGAACGCCACGAAATTGAAATTCACCGCCAGCAGCATCAGCTCGATGCACATCAGCAGCAGGATGACGTTCTTGCGGTTCAGGAAAATGCCGGCGACGCTGAGCGCGAACAGGATGCCGGCCAGCATCAGCACGAAGTTCAAGGAAATCATTCTTTCTTCTCCGCTTGCATCTTGACCACGCGGACGCGGTCCTTGGCACGCACGGACACCTGCGCCGAGATGTCCTGCTGCTTCAGGCCGGTGCGATGGCGCATCGTCAGCACGATCGCCGCCACGATGGCCAGCAGCAGAATCACCGCCGCGAGCTCGAACGGATACAAATATTTGGTGTAGAGCAATTCGCCGAGCGCTTGCGTGTTGCTGTAGTCGGCCGCAACGCCGACGCTCGCCACCGGCGTCACTTCGTTGCCCAGGCTCTTCACCCACACCACGCTGCCGATCTCGGCCACGACGATGAGAGCGATCAGGATCCCGAGCGGCGCATAGCGGGTGAAGCCTTCACGCACTTCGGCAACGTTGATATCGAGCATCATCACGACGAACAGGAACAACACCATCACCGCACCGACATAGACGAGCACCAGCACGATCGCCAGGAACTCGGCCTCGAGCAGCATCCACAGCACCGCGCTGGTGACGAATGAAGACACCAGGAACAGCGCCGCGTGCACCGGATTGCGTGCGGTAAGCACACCGACGGCAGTGACCAGCAGGATGCCGGAAAAGGCGTAGAACAGGATTTCAGTGATGGCCATGACTATCGATATCTCGCATCGGCGGCCTTGTCGGCCGCGATCATCGCTTCGTAGCGATCGCCGATGGCCAGCAGCTTGTCCTTGGTCATGATGTTCTCGCCGGGATTCTCCATGTGGTACTCATGGATGCGCGTCTCGACGATCGCGTCCACCGGACAAGCTTCTTCGCAGAAGCCGCAGTAGATGCACTTGAACAGGTCGATGTCGTAGCGAGTCGTGCGACGAGTGCCGTCGGCCGCGACGTCGGACTCGATGGTGATCGCCAGCGCCGGACACACCGCTTCGCACAGCTTGCAGGCGATGCAACGCTCCGTGCCGTTCGCATAGCGACGCTGCGCATGCAGGCCGCGATAGCGTGGCGATTGCGGAGTCTTCTCCTCCGGATACTGCACGGTGATGTTCGGACGCGCGGCGAACTGGCGCAACGTCACGTACAGACCGACCAGCAGCTCGGTCAAAAAGAACGTCTTGAAAAAACTGGCAGGCGTTTTCATGGCTCTCTCTAGCTCGCCTTTGTTACTTAGCCCACGGCCCGATGTCGTAAACGACGAACACGCCGAGCACCGCCAACCACACCAGCGTCACCGGGATGAACACTTTCCAGCCCAGGCGCATGATCTGGTCGTAGCGGTAGCGCGGGAACGTGGCGCGGAACCACAAGTAACAGAACAGGAAGAACGCGATCTTCAGCGCCAGCCAGTGGAAGCCCGGCGCGGT
>JBEVKA010000034.1:0-4975 GCA_040509855.1 Steroidobacter sp. | reverse complement strand
GGACCAGCGCACCCGGGTCCGCTTCCACCACTGCTTTGAGCCGCAGGGACGCGACATTGTCGACTTGCATGATTGATCGCCTCTGATTCGCCTGGATTCGAAATACGCCCCGACACCCCGGCATCCGCGGATGCCGGGCGGCGAATTTGAATTCCAATGAAGCGATGGGCGGTCACGCGCAAATCGTCATGAGTAGTGATGAACTGGCAATCAGTGTAGCCCAGGTTCGCGGTGGGCGGCTACGTGGGCTTTTTCCCGGTCCGCGCACTCGTTGCGACTGGACGTAAGCTGCCGCAGATCAACTGAACAGCGGCTTCGGACATGGCTTTGAGCGCGGCACGCGATTCGCCGGCCCGCGAGCGAACGGCGATGGAATGCAGGACCGACGACGCAATCATGGCCAGGATTGCTGGATCCGCCGCCTTGTCCAACTCGCCGGCTGTCTTCGCGTCACGCAGGCGCTCCGCGATGGCTCGCTCGAAGTCGCGTAACGCCGCGAGCAACTTCGCTCCCACTTCCGGATCGGCGAGAGCTTCCGTCGTCGCGGTTCCTATCAAATAACAACCCCGCGCCCCATTATCGAGATAGGTCGCGAGCGCGTAGTCATAGAAACGACGCAGCCCTTCGTGGAGCGGAAGCGAACGATCGAATGCGCGCTCGATCACCAGCTTCGCGTCGGCCGTGTATCGATCGAGCGTCTGCAGATACAACGCCCGCTTGTCGCCGAACGCCGCGTACATGCTCGGGCGATTCATATCCGTCGCGTCGCTCAGCACCTCCAGCGACGTGCCCGAATATCCCTGACGCCAGAATGCATCCCGTGCACCCGTCAGCGCTGCATTGGGATCGTAGGCTCGGGGCCGGCCCCGGGCGCGCGCCACCTTTTTCTGTACCACTTTGCACAAAACCACTTGACCGCGAGCGGTCGACGGGAGAATTATATATCGAACGGTACAAAAAACCTCGCGTCACTCATCTATCAGGGGATGAATTCATCATGAACCTTTATTTCGCTCCGATGGCCTGCTCGCTCGCCACGCGCATCGCTCTTTATGAAGCCGGCGCGCCGGCGAGCTTTTCGCAAGTCGATTTGAAGAGCCGACAGGTGCTGTCGTCGGGGCAGAGCTTCTCGGAGATCAATCGCATGGGCCAGGTGCCAGCGCTGGCGATCGATGCTCAAACCGTGCTCACCGAGAACACCGCGGTGTTGCAGTTCATCGCACGCCAGTTTCCAGAAGCACGACTGGCACCGACTTCGGGCGTTCAGCTTGCACGCATGCAGCAGTGGCTGGGTTTCATCGGCACTGAGTTACACAAAGCGATCTTCGTGCCGCTGCTCGACGCCAAGGCGTCGGAGCAGATCAAGGAATATGCACGCACCAAGATTCCGCTGCGCTTTGCCGCGCTCGAGGAACATTTCGCTCACCATGAATTCGCGTTAGACGCATTCTCGATCGTCGACGCGTATCTCACGACCATCCTGAACTGGTGTGGTGCCAGCGGCGTCGATTTGAAACAGTGGCCCGCGACTCACGCTTATCACCAACGCATGCTGCAGCGACCCAGCATTGCACGCGCATGTGGCGAGGAAATGACACTGTACAAAGAAGAGCTCAAACGCCACGCTCGCTGAAAACAAACATTTACTCCGATTGCATATTAGGCGCGCAACAGCGTTTTATTTCGGTAAGATCCGCGGCAAACAACAAACCGCGAGGATCCTCGATGTTGCGTGCTTGCATCGCCTGCTTTGCTCTGCTGCTGGTTGGATGTGCTTCGCAGCAGGTGGTTTCTCCAAAGCCAGGCACGGCGCAAACCAGCAATGTCACTTTCACCAGCGATCTGGTCGATGTGTTGAAGCTGTTGGGGGAACCTTACAAGGGCCGCACGCTGCTGGTGCTCGACATCGACGACACGCTGCTCACCTCGCCCACATTCTTTGGCAGCGACGCGTGGTATGAGTGGCAGAAAACTTTGACGCCGCAATCGCCCGGCTACGTGCCGTGCAAATTCGACGTGATCGCGATGAATTATGAGACCGGCACCCAGGTGCCGACTCAAGACGATGCACCTGCGGCGATCAACGCAATCCCGCTCGATAAAATCATTCTCACCTCGCGCAGCCCGATGTATCGCGGCGGAACGATTCGCGAATTGAAAAAAGCCGGCTATGAATTACCCGCGCCGCTGCGACCTGAAGTTGCCGGCGCGATCTACGAATATCAGCCGGTCCCGAATCAACCCGGCGTAACCGTGAGCTATCACCAGGGTGTATTCATGGTCGCCGGCCAGAACAAGGGCCTGCTGCTGATCGATCTGCTGAATCATCTGCAGATCAGGTACGACCGCGTCGTGCTGGTCGATGACGGAGACCGGAACATCAACGATATGGGTAACGCGCTGACCTCGAAGGGCATCGAGTTTCGCGGCGTTCGCTACACGCGCGTCGACAAGAAGATCGATGCCACTCGCGAGCAGCAAGGCATCGAAGGCTGGACGGCCTGGCAGCAGCTGCTGGCCGCGATCTATCCAGATCGTCTGGCGAGAATGAAAGCGGGCGAATGCGCTTTTTGAGCTAGCGCTTGGGTGCGACGACGTACTCGTCGATGCTCCGTAAATGTGCGTCGATCTCACGTGAGTCGAGAAACGATCCGGAAAAGCTGTTGCGGGCCAAGGTTACGACTTGTTCATCGCTCAGCCGCAAGTGCTCGACCACTGCCAGCAGATTGTCCACCACGTAGCCGCCAAAATAAGCTGGATCATCCGAGTTCACCGTCGCGCGCAAGCCGAGGTCGAGCATTTGTCGCAGCGGATGCGACCGAAGATCGGACACGCCGCCCAGTTTGAGATTCGACAGCGGGCACACGGTCAACGCGATCTGCGACTCGCGCAGACGTTCAACGAGCTGTGGATCTTCCAGCGCTCGGTTGCCATGATCGATGCGCTCGATGTGCAACACATCCAGAGCTTCGCGCACGTAAGCCGGCGGGCCTTCCTCTCCCGCATGCGCGACCAAACGCAGCCCTCGATCTCGCGCCGCTTCGAACACTGCTTGTAACTTTCCTGGCGGATGGCCGAGCTCGGAAGAATCCAAACCTATTCCGGTGATGTGCTCCAGATACGGTTCCGCGCTCGCCAACGTTTCGAAGGCTTCGAATTCCGACAGGTCACGCAGGAAACACAGGATGAGTCGCGATGTGATATTCGACTGCGCCAATGCGCCGACGATGCCACGCACGACGGTGCCGAATTCGACACCGCGTCGCGTGTGAGCCTGAGGATCGAAGAACACTTCGACGTGGCGGACGCCATCCGCGCGAGCACGATCGAGATATCGAGCAGTGAGTTCGAAGAAGTCCTGCTCGGTTTGCAGGACCGCCGTGCCTTGGTAGTAGATGGCCAGGAAATCGTCGAGCCGCTGAAACTGATACGCGGCGCGAACTTCCTCGACGCTTCGGAACGGCAGGTCGACACGATTGCGAGCCGCGAGCGCGAACATGTGCTCCGGCTCCAGCGTGCCCTCGAGGTGCAGATGCAGCTCGGCCTTGGGCAGCTGGCGAATCCAGTCTCGGTCGGCAGGCACAGGCATGACGGCGGCTCCGGCGGCGATGTGAGTCGTCTAACCCGCCGACGCCCGTCCCGTCAACGCCTCAGCTCTTGGCCTTCTCCGGCAGCGCCACGGTGAACTCGAGCACTTCGTGACCGTCTTCTTTTTCGAGGCTCATCTGCACGGCCTCGGGGTCGACATTGACGTACTTGCGGATGACTTCGAGCAACTCGCGACGCAGGGTCGGCAAATAGTCGGGACCGCCGCGCGTGGTGCGCTCCTGCGCGACGATGATGCGCAGGCGCTCCTTGGCGACGTTCGCGGTCGGCTGGGAGCGGCGAAACAGTGCGAGCAACCCCATCTCAACCTCCGAACATGCGGGCGAGGAAACCTTTCTTCGGCTCGTCAATGAACCGCAGCGGCATCGTGTCGCCCAGCAGACGCCCGACCGCGTCCTCGTAGGCCCGGGACACGTCGCTCTGTTCGTTGAGGATCACCGGCGTGCCGGCATTCGAGGCCGACAGCACATCCGGCGATTCGGGGATCACGCCGATCACATCGAGCCCGAGGATTTCCTTGACGTCCTCGACGCTCATCATTTCGCCGGAGGCGACCCGGCGCGGGCTGTAGCGAGTCAGCAGCAAGTGCTCCTGCACTTTGTTCTCGCCTTTCTCGGCACGCTGCGTCTTGCTGGAGAGCAGGCCGAGGATGCGGTCCGAATCGCGCACCGAGGAGACTTCCGGGTTCACGACCACGATGGCGCGGTCGGCGTAGTACATGGCGAGGTGCGCGCCTTTTTCGATGCCGGCGGGCGAGTCGCAGATGATGTATTCGAAACCGTCGGCGATCAGCTCGTCGAACACCTTGCGCACGCCTTCCGTCGACAAGGCTTCCTTGTCGCGCGTTTGCGAGGCGGCCAGCACGAACAGCGTTTCCAGGCGCTTGTCCTTGATGAGCGCCTGCTTGAGCGTGCAGTCGCCCTGGATGACGTTGACGAAGTCATACACGACCCGGCGTTCGCAACCCATGATGAGATCCAGGTTGCGCAGGCCGATGTCGAAATCGATGACCGCGACGCGCTTGCCTCGGCGGGCCAGGCCGCAAGCGACGCTGGCCGACGTGGTCGTCTTGCCGACGCCACCCTTGCCGGAAGTCACAACGATGATTTCGGTCAAAGCGGGATTCTCCTTCTCGATCTGTTGTTTGAATTCAGGACCTGGCGGGGGCACGGCGCTCATCCGCCGATCCTCGCGAAGCGCAAGTCGTCGCCATCCAGCCAGGCCTGCACCGGCTTGCCGACGAGCTCGGGCGGCAAGGTTTCAAAAACCCGGAACACGCCGGCGATGGACACCAGCTCGGCGTGAAATTCCTGACAGAACACGCGCGCCGTTACTTCACCACGCGCACCGGCGATGGCTCGCCCTCGCA
>JBEVKA010000033.1:0-3344 GCA_040509855.1 Steroidobacter sp. | reverse complement strand
GACACAGCGTGGCGTCGAACATGTTGTGAGACAGGGCGATCGCGGTGGACATCGCGATCACGTCGCGACTGAAGAGCGACAGCTCCATGCCGGGCTGGCCTTGCGTCACTCCATCGCACATCGCGGGCACGCCGCCCGCGAACTGCGCGACTGCGCCGGCTTCGCGCGCACCGAGTTTGAGCAACTCCGGATAGCGCTCCAGCGGCCGGTGCGCCGAGAGCATGTCGTTATAAGAGGAAACGATAGCCAGATTAGGCCAACGCGCCCCTCGCAAAACGTCCTTGTCCTGCGCATCCATGGTGGCGAAACCGTGCGCGAGATTGGTACACGACAGGCTCGCGCGCGTCGGCTGGTTTTCCCGCGCTTCTCGCATGCGCTCCAGGTAAGAGCCGCGGGTGGGTTGGCTGCGCTCGCGAATCCTCTCGGTTACGGAGCGCACGCGTTCATGCAGTGGTGCGCTGGTTTTCATGTGCGTGGCTGTTGCTGGCTGGCTTGTGATGGTTGGAGCGGGATTCTATCGACTCTCACGCTATCATTCGTGGTTTGGGCCCAATCGCCCCAAATGTTGATCCGGAATGTCCACAAATGTCTCGTGGAGTATGGTGCCGGCTGGTTTGCGACCCCGTGACCGGGACGCTAATTTAGCGGCCGCGTAAGGAATCCCTGCAAGGCGTCAGTATTCATGCAACCTCTTCCGACTTTCGATTTGATCCTGTTCGGCGGCACCGGCGACCTCGCCATGCGCAAGCTGTTGCCGGCTTTATATCGCCGCAAGGCGTCCGGCCATCTGTCCGCTAAATCGCGCGTGCTCGGCGTGGCGCGTGGCGAGTTGTCGCGCGAGGAATATCTGGCGCACGTCCAGGCCAGCTGCCAGCTACACCTGGGCAAGGACTACGATGAAAAACGCTGGGCAGAATTTTCACAACACGTCGACTACTTGAAGATCGACGCGTCGGTCGGGGATGACTTCGTCGGGCTCGCGCAAAAGCTCAAAGGTTGCGACGACCACGTGCGTGCGTTCTTCCTTTCCACCGCGCCGGATTTGTTCGCGCCCATCTGCGAAGGACTGTCGACCCAGAATCTGGTCACGCCGAATTCGCGCGTCGTGCTGGAGAAGCCGCTCGGTCACGATCGTGCGTCGTCGGCGCAGATCAACGAGCGTGTCGGTCGCATCTTCAGCGAGCAGCAGATCTTCCGTATCGACCACTATCTCGGTAAGGAAACAGTGCAGAACCTGCTGGCGCTGCGTTTCGGTAATACGTTGTTCGAACCGCTGTGGCGTCGTGGCCGCGTGAAGCACGTGCAGATCACGGTGGCTGAAGAGCTGGGCGTCGAGCGGCGCGCGGCGTTCTATGACGAGACCGGCGCGTTGCGCGACATGGTCCAGAATCATCTGCTCCAACTGCTCTGCATCATCGCGATGGAGCCGCCGGCGACGTCGGATCCGGACGCGATGCGCGACGAGAAGTTGAAAGTGCTGCGCGCCCTGCGGCCGCTCAAAGGCAAGGACGTGTTACAGAAAACAGTGCGCGGCCAATACAAGGCCGGCGCAGCGGGCGGGAAGCCGGTCGTCGGTTATCTCAGCGAAAAGGACGTGCCCGCGGAGAGCACCACTGAAACGTTCGTCGCCATCCGCGCCGATATCGATTCGTGGCGCTGGGTCGGCGTGCCGTTCTATTTGCGCACCGGCAAGCGGCTGCAGGAGAAGCAGTCGGAGATCGTGGTGACGTTCGAGGATGTGCCGCTGTCGATCTACGAGCGACCGGACACGCCGCATGCTCTCAACCGCCTGGTCATTCAGCTGCAGCCCGAGGAGAGCATCACGCTGTCGGTGCTGGCCAAGTATCCGGGCGAGGTGATGAAGCTGCGGCCGGTGAACCTGAGCCTGGATTTCTCGGAAACCTTCAAGGCGCCGCGCCTGGACGCTTACGAACGCTTGCTTACCGACGTCGTGAAGGGCAACTTGACGCTGTTCATGCGTCGTGACGAACTGGACGCCGCGTGGGCCTGGATCGATCCTATTCGCGAGGCCTGGACGCAGCACGACGAGCCGCCCAAGTCTTACACCGCTGGCAGCTGGGGGCCGGCCGCCGCCAGCGCGCTGCTGGGCCGAGACGGGTTTGCCTGGAGGAACGAGCTTTGACCGGAGCACCGAGCCATCCATGAGCTGGGTCCACGAACACCGCTTCCCCGATTCGCTGGCGCTGGCGCACGCGCTGTCGGGTGAGATCAAGGTCGATCTCGAGGAAGCCATCGCCGCCCGCGGCGTCGCCAGCCTGGTCGTCTCGGGCGGCCGCACTCCGGCCAAGCTGTTCGAGCAGCTGCGCACCGAGGCGCTGGACTGGTCCAAGGTCTGGGTCACGCTCGCCGATGAGCGCTGGGTCGAGACCACATCGAGCGCGAGCAATGAAAAACTGGTGCGCGAAACGTTGCTGACCGGCCCGGCCGCGGCGGCGCATTTCGTCGGCATGAAGAATCCGGCGCCAGCGCCCGAGGCGGGGGCCGATTGGGCCACTCGTGCCTTGACCCGGGTGCCGCATCCGTTCGATGTCGTGCTGTTGGGCATGGGGGACGATGGCCACACCGCCTCGCTGTTTCCGGGCTCGCTGGCGTTGAGCAAGGCGCTGGATCGCGCGGTCGCGCCGGGCTGCATCGCCATCAACGCATTGACGGCGCCGCATGCGCGCCTGAGTCTGAATCTATCGGCGCTGCTGGATTCGCGCCGGATCATTTTGCATATCGAGGGGGAGTCGAAGTGGCAGGTCTATCAGCGGGCAAAGGCGCCGGGGCCAGTGGCCGAACTGCCGGTGCGGTCGGTGTTGCATCAGAAGGAAGTGCCCGCGGATGTTTATTGGGCGCCATGAGCGCCCATCGAGATAACAGCAGCGCCACGAGCGCCCATCGAGACGACAGCAGCGCCATGGGCGCGTTCGATCGCAAAGGCCGGTTCCAATGACTCAGCAAAGCTTCGTGCCGCGCATGATCGCGGACATCGGCGGCACCAACGCGCGCTTCGCGTTGCTCGACGGCATCGAGCGTCGCGATGAGATCGTGCTCGCTTGTGCCGACTATCCCGATCTGGTCTCGGCCACCGAGGAATATCTGCGTCGAGTCGGCGCGGGCAAGAGCGGGCGTCCGCTCGAAGCGGCGATCGCGATCGCAGGTCCAGTGACCGGCGACATCGTGCGCATGACCAATCATGTGTGGCAGTTCTCCGCCGCGCATACCAAGCAGCAGCTGCACCTGCGCCGCTTGATCGTGTTGAATGATTTCACCGCGCTGGCGATGGCCGTGCGTCACTTGAAAGATTCCGATCTCGAACAGGTGGGCGGTGGTCGCGCCAC
>JBEVKA010000032.1:0-4071 GCA_040509855.1 Steroidobacter sp. | reverse complement strand
CCAGTTTCAGAACTCGTGCGCGAACTTCCCGGGGCTGAGCTTCAACTTCGGCAGCGCCACTCAGCAGTTCGGCGAGAACTCGGATTCGTACGTCGATTGGCGCTTCCGCGTCGGCTACGACCTCACCGACGACAATCTACTGTATTTTCTGGTCGCGACCGGCAACAAGGCACCGAGCTTCAACGACACGGTCGATCTCGACAGTGGTCCGGGCACGAACCTGTTCACGCCGCCGGTGGGGCCGGAGAAGAACACCATGTTCGAAATCGGCTCCAAGAATACGCTCGAGCTGGCCGGCAATCCGCTGGTGTTGAACGCTTCGGCGTATTACTCCAAGTACACCGACCAGGTGTTCAGCACGCTGATCGGCCTGCAGCTGCTGGACGACGATGACTCCAACGACGCGGGTTGTAACGACACCGATCCCAACACGCCGTGCTCGACCGTGACCTTGAACCAGAACATCGGCGAGTCGACCAACATGGGCATCCAGCTCGATGCTGGCTACGCGTTTGGCAACAACTTCAATCTGGCTGCGACCTTGTTGTATCAGGACACGGAATACGAGGACGGTTCGGTGGTCACGGACAATCGTCGCGCCAATCCCGGCGTTGGCGATCTGCTGGTCGATCTCGGTGGCAACGAGCTGCCGCGCACGCCGCCGATCACGTTGAATGTGCGTCTGGGGCAGGACATCGACGTGGGCCCGGGCTCGCTCGATTGGACGGTCTCCGCCACCTATAAGAGTTCCTATTTTCTCACGGCGTTCAACGGTGGCGCCGGCGACGAAGGTGCGCGTGAAGTCACGGCGGTGAATGCGGCCGGCATCGCGACGGCGTATGGTAACGATCTGCGGCGACTGCACGACGAAGTCGACGGCTACGTGCATCTGGACCTCGGTCTGGGCTACACGCATGGCGACGGCAATGTTCGCGTCGAAGGTTTCGTCAACAACGTGACCGACGAGGCGCATGCCACGCAGGCCGTGATCGACCGTACGACGCAAGAGTTTGTATTCAACCCACCGCGCACCTACGGCGTGCGCATGCGAGTGAGCTTTTGATGATGCGATCTGTAGTTCTGGCGGCTTGTTGTGGAACGTTGCTGGCGGGCTGCGGCCCAAAGGAGCAGGCGCGCGAGATCAGCGACGCCACGACCTCAACCACGACGGACTCGTCACGCGTGCAATGGCCGCGCGTGGCGAGCCCCGTGCCGGCCGATCCGGCCATCGAAAAGAAGATTGCCGAATTGCTGGCGCGGCTGACGCTCGAACAAAAAGTCGGGCAGATGGTTCAAGCGGAGATTCGCGATGTCACACCCGAGGACGTGCGTAAGTATCGTCTCGGGTCCATTCTCAACGGCGGCGGCGCGTTTCCGAACAACAACAAGCGCGCCTCGGTCGCCGATTGGGTGAAGCTCGCCGATCGTTTTTATGACGCTTCGATGGATGCGGCCGGCGGCGCGCCGGCCATTCCCGTCATCTGGGGCACCGACGCCGTACACGGTCACAACAACGTGATCGGCGCGACGCTGTTCCCTCATAACATCGGCCTCGGCGCCACGCGCAACGCCGATCTCCTGCAACGGATCGGCGAAGTCACGGCGCTCGAAGTCGCGGCGACCGGTATTGACTGGACATTCGCACCCACGGTGGCCGTGATTCGTGACGAGCGCTGGGGTCGTTCCTATGAGGGCTATTCGGAAGATCCCGAGATCGTGCACCTGTTCGCGGATCGCATGGTCATCGGGTTGCAGGGCACGGCGGCGACGCCGCAGTTCCTGGATTCGAATCACGTCATCGCCACCGCCAAACATTTCATCGGCGACGGCGGCACCGATAAGGGCGTCGATCGTGGCGACAATCTCGCCACCGAACAGCAGCTGCTGGATATTCACGGCCAGGGTTATATCTCGGCGTTGAACGCCGGCGTGCAGACGGTGATGGCTTCGTAAAACAGCTGGAAGGGTTGGAAGCTGCATGGTCAGCGTCATTTGCTCACCGAGGTGCTCAAGGAGCAGATGGGCTTCGACGGTCCGGTGGTCAGCGACTGGGACGGCGTCGACGAAGTACAAGGCTGTTCGAAGGACAAGTGCGCGCAGGCGATCAACGCCGGCATCGACATGGTGATGGTGCCGACGCAGTGGAAAGGCTTCCTGCAAAACACCGTCAACGAGGTGAAAGCGGGCACCATTCCTCAAGAGCGCATCGACGATGCCGTCACGCGTATCCTGCGTCTGAAATATCGCGCGCACATGTTCGAGAAGGGCCGTCCGTCCTCGCGGCCGCTCGCAAACAAACGCGAGTTGGTTGGCGCGCCGGCGCATCGTGAAGTCGCGCGTCAGGCAGTGCGTGAGTCGCTGGTGCTGCTCAAGAACAAAGGCGGATTGCTGCCGCTGAAGCGTCAGTCCAAGGTGCTGGTCGCCGGCAGCGGTGCTGACAATCTCAGCAAACAAACCGGTGGCTGGACGATCACGTGGCAAGGCACGGAAAACACCAACGCCGATTTCCCGGGTGCGACATCTGTGCTCGCCGGCATCACCTCGGCAGTCCGAGAGGGCGGCGGCACGGTCACGTACGCTGTCGATGGCCAGTTCTCACAAAAGCCCGACGTTGCTGTCGTCGTGTTTGGCGAAGAGCCATATGCGGAAGGCGCGGGCAATGTGAAATCCCTCGATTACCTCAGTCCCGATGACGCTGACCTGCAGCTGCTGAAGAAACTTCGCGGCGCTGGCATCCCGGTGGTGTCGGTGTTCTTCGCCGGCCGGCCGCTGTGGATCAATCCGGAGCTGAATGCGTCGGATGCGTTCGTGGTCGCGTGGCTGCCCGGCAGCGAAGGCGCCGGCATTGCCGACGTGATCTTCCGCAACACCGCCGGCGAAGTGAATCACGACTTCAAGGGCAAGCTGTCTTTCTCCTGGCCGAAGCTCAGCACCCAGCTCGGGCTCAATCGCAACGATGGCGTGTATGAGCCGCTGTTCGCGTATGGCTTCGGCCTGACCTACAACCAACAGGATCAACTCGGCGAACTGCCGGTGGAGTAACTCATGGACGTCGGTCAAAAACTGCAACGACCGACCATCACGACCGTCGCAGCCCAGGCGCGCGTTTCGATCAAGACCGTTTCGCGCGTACTGAACAATTCCGCCGCCGTCACGCCGGCGACGCGGGACCACGTGATGGAAGTGATGCGTCAGCTCAGCTATCGGCCGAGTCCGACGGCGCGCACGCTGGCGGGGCATCCGTCCTTGCTGATCGGCATGCCGTTCGACAGTTCGGCGTCCCGTTATGTCACCGAAGTGCAGATGGGCACGTTGCCGACCTTGCGCGCGGCGAACTATCAAGTGGTCATGCACGCTTGTGATGCTTACGCCGCGGACGTGGTCGATGAGATCGTGACATTCATTCAGCGCGTGCGCGTCGATGGCATCATCCTGACGCCGCCGCTTTCTCATATGGAAACCATCGTCGAGGCGCTGGTGGGGCAGGGCGTGCCGTTCGTGAAGATCGGTTCGCCGCGTCGTGCGGACTTCGCTCGTAATGTTTTCACCAATGAACGCGATGCCTGCGCCGACATGGTCGCCCATCTGGCGGGCGGAGGTCACACGCGCATCGCCTTCGTCGCCGGCCCGGCCGGTTGCACGGCGTCGGAACAGCGCTATCTTGGTTACCTGGACGGATTGAAACAGGCGGATCTGCCGTTGTTGCCGACGCTGGTCAAACGAGGTGCGAACACGGTCGCGTCGGGCATGGCCTGCGGCCGCGAGTTGCTGGTGCATCGTCGCGACCTGCGGCCGACGGCGATTTTCGCCAGCAACGACGACATGGCGGCCGGGGTGCTGCGGGCGGCGCATGACTTTCGCATTCACGTGCCCACCGAGCTGTCGGTGGCCGGATTCGAGGATTCGCCGATTGCCAGCCAGATCTGGCCGAAACTCACTACAATACGCCAGCCGATCGGCGCCATGGCCGAGCGGGCGGCGGCATTGCTGATGGACCAATTGCGCAGCGGGCAGGAGCATTCAGAACAACATCCCGGGATGGCGCCACAGGTGATCGAATCGTCATTGATC
>JBEVKA010000031.1:0-8038 GCA_040509855.1 Steroidobacter sp. | reverse complement strand
TGTCCGCTTTCTGTCCGCTTTCTGTCCGGTTTCCACTTCCACTCCTCTTTAGAGTGCACGGCGATGGCAAGCGCATACCGCGCCACCGCCGTAACGAGGGGAATCAATATGACTGCATCTACGCGTGACATGGCCGAATTGGAGGGCATTGCCCTGCGCTCGCGCCAGATTGGTGTAGTGGAGTTCGGAGTGGATGTTGCGGCTGACATCGCCACGCTAGCTACGATGGACCTGAATCCCGAGTACGGTCAGTACAGCGTGAATCGGTGGGGCTCGCTCGCCCTGCGTAACCGGGACGGGGACGCGGGTTCGAGCCAAAGCCATGAATTCAGCCTGCCCTCCAAGTGGACTGCGAACGCACACCGCCTTCCGGCGCTCAAGAGCCTGGTGGAAACCGTGTTCCACCTCGACGAGGTGCGCTCGGCGCGTGTGTTTGTCGCGAATTCTCAATCCGGCATCCGCCCGCATCGCGACTACTTAGAGTTCCGCAATGGTTTCACGCGCCTGCACCTCGTGCTCGAAACGCACGCAGGTTCCGTAAACGGAGAAGGCACGCAGGCCTTCCACATGCCGAAGGGTGCACTCGTCTTCCTGGAGGGCCGTGAACTGCACTGGGCGCTCAACCTCTCAAGCGAGCCTCGCTATCACTTGGTGTGTGACTTCGATGCACAGCTCACGCCGGAGGAATGCGTGCGCGAGCAATTCGTGGGCGAGCATTGCCTCCCGCTCGTCCATCGCTCAGCGCTACCGGAGGAAGTCGCCGAGTTGCTCAAGCTCTCGGCTCAGGCGACCGACACGGAGAACATCGAGCAGCTGCTGAAGCTGGCGGATTCAATCTTCATGCGCTATGACACGCAGCCATTCGCGACACCCTACGATATGGTCATGCCACACATGGGTGCGAACCCCGCAGCTGTGAACGCACTCATCCGTCGCCGCGTGCAGTATTGCGGGCTCTGAACCGTGAACCCGTGGGGCCGGGTTCGAAATGAGCCCGGCCCTGCTGTTATTTCAGGCCGCAGAACTGCAGCAGGAGTCGTCCGTAGTCGGTTCGGTCCAGCAGTTGGTTGAGGGCCACCGCGACGATATTCGACGGCACGCCGTACTTCATGTCGTATCCGCAACGATAGAAGAGCCGCAGTAGCGCAGCGCAGGCTGGTGTGGAGAAGAACTTCTCCTCCGCATGGATCAATACGTCCGACCACATTTCCGGACCATGTGGGTCGGAATGCACAATGAAGGCATCGGGATGCCACAAGCGAATCACATCCCACTGGGGATCGCAAAAAACCGATCGGGTCTCGGATGCACCATTGAGGAAGATGGGCAACTGCCCACCGGGATCCACATGTCTCATGGCGATGCGCTTACCCCGAAGCTGCCGACTCTCGATGAGCGACTCCAGATGCAATCGGGGCGTGGACAAGAGCTGTCCGTGGTTCACCACATGGTACTCGCCATGAAGATTCCAACGGTTGTCGATGAGCTTCGACTCCCGATGCAGAATGATCCTGTGCTCGCACGGCGGCGCGAAGGCTGCAGGAATGTATCGCGGCTCGCGGAAAAAGTTCTCGAAAACGAACCCCGACGGGCCATCTGCCACCATGGTGAGGTCCGGCATGCGTGCGTCCGCGAGCATCTTGCAGCGAATGGCTGTCGTGCCGCTGTGGGCGAAGTCGAAGTCCATCGCAATGGGAACACCGAATTTCTCTTTCAGGTGCGCAAAGATTGCGCAGGCGGAGACGAACCATGTGCATGAGGCGATCGTAATCTGTTCCCCGCGCCCGTCGACGAAGCGCTTCAACAGATCAATATCCGCCTGCGTCTCGTGGTCCTTCAGAGTTTTGTCGCGCCCCTCAAAACCCTCGGCGATAATCTGGAAAAACGAATCCGATCCAAATGTGCAGTCCCGTCTGTATATGGATTGCAGGCGCACCGCCCTACGGGCCGGATCCGCGGCATCACGAAACACGAATTGCCGGAGCTGCTTGTGCGCGACCTTCGTTAGAGCGCCACTGAATGCATCGCTTGGTAGGTCAGCCGCTGCCTCGCCGACCAAGCAACCGGCCACGAGCTCCTCGGGACACATATCAAAGAACTTGGCGATCGCACGAAGAGTCTGGGGAGATTGACCTGCGATGGCCCGAGTTATCTGCCGACCACTACAGCTCACCTCGCGTGCCAGGCCCTTGAGTTTCAAGCCTCGGCGCTCGCATTCGCGCACGATTTTTGGCCTAAGCCGCGTCTTGTCGATGTGGGACATGCCACGATCAGGATAGCCAGAGGCCTGTCGATCGTGGATTCGTGTTTGACACAAATTCAAGCGGCCAGCGTAAATGGTTGGGAAATACTCCGCCGAGACTCGGCATTTGACACAACATGGCTGTTGTTGTGTCAAGCGCAGCAGCGCCTAGCTTCAACCACCTTGGCTCGAGGCTGTGGATGGTGATCGCGAATCTTCCGATTCGAGCGTCGCTTCTTTCTTTAGAGATGAGCTATTAGCCGCGAACGATTTCGACTCGCTCTTAGTAGATTGCAACCGTAGTGGCTTAGTGCGACTTGGCGCTTGCGACGGGGGCGCTCAGCAGCCTCATGAGAATGCGGCAACGTTTTTAAGTTATTACTTCTGGCATTAGGTTGGCTGGGGCGGAAGGATTCGAACCTCCGAATGGCGGGATCAAAACCCGCTGCCTTACCACTTGGCGACGCCCCAACTAGAAGTGACTCGTGACTACTGACTGATGAATGGTCGGAAGCGGAGTGGCTTCTGACCAGTCACCAGTCAGTAGTCACCAGTCACTTCTCATGTGCCAGCCGGTCCAGCAGTGGCGAGCGGTTCACGCCACGCACTACATAACCGGTCCAGCGCGCAGGCACGCGCGCCGCCGCGCGCTGTGCTGCCGCCTCGTTCTCGACGGCGACGAACACGCAGGCGCCGGTTCCGGTCAGCCTCGCCTCCCCAATTTCACTAAGCCAATCAAGCGCTTCGGTGATCTCGCCACTGCGCTTGCGCACGACCGGGGCACAGTCGTTTCGACCGCCCCCTGCAAGGAAGGCGCGTATTGTCGTGACGGGGGAATTACGTGTCAATTCAGGGTCCTGAAACACGGCCGCCGTGCTCACTCCAGCCTGCGGTTTGACTACGAGATAGACGCGCTCGGGGAAGTCGTACGGGGTCAGCCGTTCGCCGACGCCCTCCGCCCACGCCGAGTGACCACGCACGAATACCGGTACGTCTGCACCTAACTGCAAGCCCAGCGTCGCCAACTCATCGAGTTGGATATCGAGTTGCCACAGGTGGTTCAACGCGACCAGCACCGTGGCCGCGTCCGAGCTGCCGCCGCCCAATCCGCCTTGAATCGGAATGCGCTTGTCGATGGTGATGCCGACACCGTCTCTCACTTTGTGACGATCAGCGAGCAAGCGCGCGGCACGCACGATGAGATCGCTGTCGGCGGGGATTTCCGCTGGGCCGCCGATGCGTTCGATGACGCCCGCGGGGCGTCGGTAGAACTGCAGCTCATCGCACAGATCGATGATCTGCATCGCGCTCTGTAACAAGTGATAACCGTCCGCGCGGCGGCCGACGATGTGTAGACACAAGTTGAGTTTGGCTGGCGCGGGCCAGGGCTCGGGCAGGCCGAGCAATTCATCGCTCATTGGCCGAGCTGCCAGCGATCGATGACGATGCGCACTCGCGCGTCGCCGCTCGTTGCAGTCATGCGCATCGGAACGCGAGCGCCGAACTCATCGGAATATTTCTGATACTCGATGCGCCAGTCGCCTTGCTCCAGAGCGACGACGCCTTCCGCGTTCGCCTCGTGCCAGACATGCTCGCCGGGCGCGGCAAGGCCGAGCATCCAGAAACGTAAATTTCCCGCCGGGACTTCGGCTCCCAGCCGATTCTGCAACTCTCGCCACGCGGCGTCGGACTGAAGTGTCTGACCATCGCTGGTTTGCAAAGTGAGATCGGGATTCTCACCGTCGCCGCGCATTTCCAAACGCACGCCGCCAATGCCCACCGGGCCGCGGATCTCGACGTCGGAACGATCGCCAACCTGATGCCACTCGAAACTGCCTGAGCCGCCATTCGCCGGCCCCGACACGCCCAGCCGCCCGCGCGCCTGCCACTTATCCAGATCATGCAGATCCGCGGGAATCGCCGTGCCCGGCGACGAAGGCCGCGGTGTCGTCGCGCAACCGGCCGCAACGAGACAACCGACAGCGATCAAAGCGCGCATCAGCGCCGACGCTGGCGCTGTGAAATCGGCGATGGCTCTCATGTGAATTCCGGGCGGGGTGCGCGGAACGCGGTCAATTCAGCTTTTGCAGACGCTGTTTGATCTCGTCGTTGTCGGGATAGCGCTCGCTGGCCTTTTGCCACAAATCGCGCGCGTCGCTCTTTCGATCCAAAGCCAGCAGCACTTCACCGAGGTGAATGTCGACTTCCGGATCGTTGATGCGACGCTTGGCCTGTTCGAGATAACCGAGCGCGTCCTGACTACGGCCGACGCGGAACAGCGCCCAGCCCATGCTATCGAGCACGGCGCCACTGTCCGGCGTCTCCGTCAACGCCTGTTCGATCAGCTGCAAACCTTCCTTGTGATGACGCGTGCGATCGACGAGCGTGTAACCGAGCGCATTGACCGCGGACGGATCGTTGGGCCGATCGGCCACGAGCTTGCGCAAGTCGGCCACCGATTCCTCGACTTTGTCGGCAGCTTCGAGCTGGAAAATGCGCGCGAAACGCAACTCGACTGCATCGGGATACGCTTTCAAAGCGGTATCGAGCAACGCGAGCGCGCCGGCGGTATCGCCATTGCCACTCATCAGAGTCGCGCGAGCAGTGATGGTCTCGATGCGATACTGCGGACGAGTCGCGCCGAATTCTTCCAAATGTTTCAGGCCCGCTTCGAGCCCTTGCTGACGCGCTTTGATCCGCGCCAAGCGCGTCTGCGCAGCCATCGCGAATTCACCGCCGGTCACGCGGCCGTAAATCTGGCTCGCGTCGTCCCACGACTGCCGGCCTTCGGCGATCGCACCGAGATAGAACAGCGACTCGTACACGAACCGCCCGCTGGCGACCAGGTTACTGAAACGCTGAGCGGCGGCGTCGCGATTGCCGAGCTGGAAATCGATGTCGGCCAACGCGCGCTCGACCACAGTGCCTGTGCTCTCGCTGCTCGCGAGCGCGGTCAATTCCTTGCGCCCCTCTTCTTCCTTGCCCGCCTGCATGAGCATCAGCGCGTATTCGAGGCGATGCGAGTCCTGATTGTCCTGTTCCAGCACCTGCTTGGCAGTGACCAATGCGCCAGGGGCATCGCCCGTCAGCATCTGCACGCGGGCGAGCAGCAAACCTGCCGGTGACCAGAACGGCCCCAGCTCGCGCGCCTTGCGCGCATGTTCCATCGCCAGCTTCAAGTTGTCGGACTGGACCGCGGCCTGGGCCAATGCGTAGTGCGCCTCGGTCACATCCGGATATTTGACGACCAGCAGCTTGAGCACCGCCGTCGTGCCGCTGGAGGAGGACTCCTCGGCAAGTTGCGGAAGCAGAGCGAGGAAGCCGGCTTGCGGATTGATGAAGGCCGTTTCCAGCAGCGCGTTCAAATGCTCGGCCGCGGTATTGATCCTATATAGATGTAGCGCGGCGAAAGAAGCGAAGCGGCGCGCTTCCTCGTTGGTGTGATTCAGCTCCAGCCAGCGCTCGGCGGCAGCCTGCACGACAGTCCACTGGCGATGCTCGTGCGCTACCCGGGTCGCCTGCTCCGCCAGTTCCTCGTCGTTGGTGGCCTGCGCGGCACGCAAGTAGGCCTGCGAGGCCTCCAGGTATTGGCCCCGCTGCAGGGCCATTTCCGCCCCCAGCACCAGAGCATTGGGATCGGACGGCAATTCGGGCTCGGCGTCCTTGGATTTGCCTGGCGCGACACAGCCGGCGGCCAGGACAGAAGCCAACAGCGCCACGACCAGCGCGGCGGGGCGGGTTTTGAAGAGTTGGTGCGAGGTCATTGTCGCCTGACTATATCAGCTTAGGTCCGCCACGCCCGTAGGGCGAGCGCGGATGCCTTTCCGTGGACACTTAACGTGTCCGCGGACCGCGCGAACGCCAGCACACGGATGTGCTGGCTGGGCAACGCTCCAGGGACGGCTGCTTGAGATGCACGCTCGCTTGTCATTGCCGGGCCCTTCCCGGACAATTCGCTCCGGTCGCGACAGCAGCCGGCATGCCACTCGTCGTCATAGGAATCAATCACCGCACCGCGCCCGTCGATATCCGCGAAAAAGTAGTCTTTGCGGGCGAGGAGCTGCCGTCGGCACTGCGAGGGCTCACCAGCGTCCCCGGCGTGCGGGAAGCGTTGATCGTTTCCACCTGTAACCGCACCGAGATCTACTGTTTCGCGGAGACCGATACCGCCGTTGGGGAACCACCTGCTGACGCACCGGTTGCGGACGCCCAGGTATCGACCCAGGTCGCCGACTGGCTCGCCAACTGGCACGACCTGACCACGCACCGGCAAGACATCAATAATTCGTTGTACCGCCTGCAGGGTCCGGCGGCCGTCCAGCACTTGTTCGCGGTCGCCTGCGGCCTGGATTCCCTGGTGATCGGCGAGCCGCAGATCCTGGGCCAGTTGAAGGACGCCTATCGCGCGGCGCTGGACCAGAAAGTCACCGGCCCTTATCTCAACCGGGTGATGCAGACCGCATTCTCGGTCGCGAAACGGGTGCGCACCCAGACTCGCATCGGCGCGAATGCCGTCTCCGTAGCCTCGGCGGCGGTGTCGCTGGCGCGAACGGTGTTCGAGAAATTCTCGGGACACACCGCTTTGCTGGTGGGCGCCGGCGAGACGATCGCGCTGGCCGCTCGCCATCTGCACGCTCACGGGCTGAGCCGCATGATCGTTGCGAATCGCAGCCTCGGGCGCGCGCAGGAACTGGCGGCGGAGTTCAAGGGCTTCGCGATCGGCATCGACGACATCGCGGCTCATTTGCCCGAAGCCGACATCGTCATCACCTCGACGGCAAGTCCGACGCCGGTGATTACATACAGCGCCGTGCAGGCAGCGGTGCGCGCGCGCAAACGCAAGCCGATCTTCATGGTCGACATCGCCGTGCCGCGCGACATCGAAGCCGAAGTGTCGAAGATCGAAGACATATATCTGTTCACCATCGACGATCTGCAGAATGTGGTGAACGAGAACCTGGCGTCGCGACGCGAGGCCGCGCGCGATGCGACGGAAATGCTGGCGAACGAAGTGTCGTTGTTCGAACAGCAGTTGAAGACGCTCGACGCCGTGCCGACGATTCGCCAGTTGCGCGACGACGCCGAAGTCGTGCGACAGCAGACGGCCGAGCAGGCCCGACGCATGCTGGCGGCGGGCCGCGACCCGCAGGAAGTGATGGAGTTCCTGGCTTCGACGCTGACCAATCGGCTGCTGCACGGTCCAAGTCAACGCTTGCGACAAGCAGCGGAGCGCGGCGAAGTGGAATTGTTGGACGCGGCGCGAACGTTATTTTCGCCGCAGGATCAAAACAGCTGAATGGAATGAAAGATTCAATACGTCACAAGTTGGAGAGACTGGCCGAACGCCACGAGGAAGTGAGCGGCCTGCTGGCCGATCCGGCCGTGATCGGGGACACGAACAAGTTCCGCGACCTGTCGGTGGAATATTCCAAGCTCGATCCGGTGGTCGAGCGCTGGCGCGCGTACCTGGGCATTATCGAGGAACGCAAACAAGCTCGCGAGATGGCGGACGGCGACGACGCCGAAATGCGCGAGCTCGGCCAGGAAGAGCTGGCCAGCTTGAACGCGCGCATCGAGCGGGAAGAAGAGGAACTCTCGAAGCTGCTCATTCCCAAAGACGCGCGCGACGAAAGTAACATCTATCTCGAAGTGCGCGCCGGCACCGGCGGCGACGAAGCGGCGATCTTCGCCGGCGATTTGTACCGCATGTATTCCCGCTACGCCGAACAGCAGGGCTGGCAGAGCGAACTCATCAGCGAGAGTCCCGGCGAACACGGCGGCTACAAGGAAGTGGTG
>JBEVKA010000030.1:0-5110 GCA_040509855.1 Steroidobacter sp. | reverse complement strand
GCTCGGCCAGGTCTAGGTACATCATGAACAGTTCATAACGGAACTGATGACCGGCCGGCTCGTAGCGGCGATGTCTCACCCAACCGTTGTAAATACAGCTGTGCATGAACTTGGAAGTGACTAGTAACTACTGACTAGTGACTAGATCAGGCGACGATGGGTTGTACGGCCGGCGCGCGGGAATCCGTGCGTGCGGTTTGATCCCACTGGAAATGTTCCAGCGCGCGCATGGCGGTGACGACGCCGTCTTCATGGAAGCCGTAACGCCAGTAAGCACCACAGTAGTAGGTGCGGCGAACGCCGTTCACTTCGCGATGACGTGCCTGCGCGGCGACGCCGGCCGGCAGATACACCGGATGATGATAAGCAATGCGCTGGATGATCTTGCTCTTGTCGATCGCATCCGCATGGTTGAGCGTGACCAGGAATTTGGTCGGCGCGTCCAGCGTCTGCAAGACGTTCATGTCATAGGTGAGGGCGACCGGCTGCTGCGGATTGGCGAGCGCGTGATAGTTCCACGCGGCGCGCGCCAGCGGGCGCTTCGGCAGGATGCTGGTGTCGGTGTGCAGGACCGCTTCATTCGCCGCGTACGGGAATGCGCTCAACACTTCGCGTTCTGCCTGCGTCGGATCGCTCAGCATGTCCAGCGCCTGATCGCTGTGACACGCGATGAAAACCTGATCGAAGCGATGCACTTCACCTTTGCGCGTGCAGACTTCGACTTCATGCGGACGGCGGCGGATGCCTTCGATCGGCGTCGACAATTTCACATCGGCTTTCATCGACGCCAGCAGCTTGCGAACGTATTCGCGCGAGCCGCCCTTGACGGCCTGCCATTGCGGGCGATTGTCGATGTTGAGAAAACCGTGGCGTTCGAAGAAGTCCACGAAGAAACGCGCCGGGAACGACAGCATCGCATCCGCCTCGGCAGACCAGATCGCGCGGCCCATGGGCAGGATGTAACGTTCGGCGAACGACGCGGAGTAACCGTTCTGGCGCAGGTATTCGCTCAGCGTCAGCTTGTCGTCGTTGGTCTTCAGCAGCGCGCGCGATTCGCGGTTGAAGCGCAGGATGTCGTAGATCATGCGCAGGAACGACGGCGACAGGAAGTTCGAGCGCTGCGCGAACAAGGAATTCACCGACGTGCCGTTGTATTCGAGCCCGGTGCGCTCGCACTTGAGGCTGAAGCTCATGTTCGACGGCTGCCACGCGACGCCGAGCTCTTTCAGCATCGCCATGAAGTGCGGGTAGGTCCAGTCGTTGAACACGATGAAGCCGGTATCGACGGCGTAGCGCTTGCCCTGCCAGTCGACATCGACGGTGTTGGTGTGGCCGCCGGCGTAATTGCCAGCTTCGAAAACAGTGACTTGATGCTGACGGCTCAGGCGCCAGGCCGCGTACAGACCTGCGATGCCGGCGCCGATGACTGCGATGCGCATATGACTACTACGTGCCCGGTCAAGTGATGGATGCTTGTGGTGCGGATTTTGTTTTTATTTCGAACGAACCCGCGTCCGGGATTCGCGCACCTCGCGCGGAACCGGCTTGAGGTCCCACACGATGCCGAGCAGCGCCAGCAACCGCAGTCCGTAATAAGTCAGGTCGATCTCCCACCAATAGAAGCCTTGCCGCGTCGACGCGGGATAGTGGTGGTGATTGTTGTGCCAGCCCTCGCCGAAGGTGAGCAGCGCCAGCCACACGTTGTTGCGGCTGTCGTCGTTGGTCTCGTAGCGGCGCTTGCCGAAGCGATGGCACAGCGAGTTGATGGTGTAGGTGGCGTGATATGTCACGACGGTGGACACGAAGAAGCCCCACACCAGCATCTGCCAGCGAGTCGTGTGCAGCTGAGGCGCGAAATGTTCCAGCGCCGCGCCCGCTCCGAACAGTGCGACCGCCAGCGCGACCGGCACCAGGATGTCGAAGCGATCCAGCAGTCTCAATTCGGGAAAGCGCATCAGGTCGCGTACGCGGGACAGGTCCGGCTCGAAGTGACGACGCGACAGGAACCAGCCCATGTGGCTCCAGATGAAGCCGCGCTGGACCGGTGAGTGAACATCCTGCTCCTGGTCCGAGAACGCGTGATGATGGCGGTGGTGCGCAGCCCACCAGATCGGGCCGCGCTGAACGGCTGATGCGCCGAGCAATGCGAACACGAACTGGCCGGCGCGCGAAGTCTTGAAAGAGCGGTGTGAGAAGTAGCGGTGATAGAAGCCGGTGATCGCGAACATGCGAATCACGTACATGCCCAGTCCGGTCAGCAGCGCCGTGGTGCTGAACCCGATCCAGATCACCGCGAGACACGCGATATGCATGCCGATGAACGGGATCACGCGCAGCCAGTCGATCTTGTCGACTTTCGCTGAATCGAACTGCGCGAGGCCAGCGCCCGCGTCGAGCCAGCTGGTCAGGCTGGTCAGCAGGGTGCGTCGCGGCGCGGTTTCTTCAGGGTGTCTCATCATGCTCATGCGTCCTCGGTCATGTTTTCGCACGAGCGTCGAGCTGCGGATTCACACGGTTAAATTAGCTCCGAATAAACCCGCAACGCGCGTTTACGGGATTCCCCGACATCCGCCAGGGGTCGCGGATAAGTGACACCCAGCTGTACGCCCGCGCTTTGCAAAACTTCCCCGGGGGCCGCCCAGGGTTGATGAATCCAGCGATCCGGCAGACGCCCGATTTCAGGCAGCCATTGGCGGATGTAGCGGCGATGCGGATCGAAGCGCTTCGCCTGCAGCACAGGATTGAAAATTCGATAATAGGGAGCCGCGTCGGCTCCACAGCCGGCGACCCATTGCCATCCCAAAGTGTTGTTCGCGAGGTCGGCGTCGACCAGCGTGTCCCAGAACCAGCGTGCGCCGGCCAGCCAGTTGATTTGCAGATTCTTGGCGAGCCACGACGCGACGATCATTCTGACACGGTTGTGCATCCAGCCAGTGCGCCACAATTCACGCATTCCCGCGTCTACCAGCGGAATGCCGGTGGCGCCACGCTGCCACGCTTTTAGATTCGCGCGACTGCGAGCCCAGCGTTGCTTGGCGAAGCGCTTGTCGAGCGGCTCGTCGGTAGTCTCCGGAAAATGAAACAGCAGGTGATGCGCGAATTCGCGCCAGCCCACTTGGCGTAGGTAACTGCTCGCGCCTTTGGATTGTGCGGCGTGGAGTTCGTGGCGTCGGAGCGCGGCCACAATCTGTCGCGGACCGATCTCGCCGAAGTGCAGATGAGGAGACATCCGCGAGGTCTGCTCGAGATCGGGCCGATCGCGGCCACTGGGATAGTTCGAGATGTGTCTGGCGAAGTCGCGCAACTGCTTCAGCGCGCCGCTCTCGCCGGGCGTCCACGTTTGCGCGAGGCCTGCATCCCACTGGATCTTCGGCAGCAGTTCCAGTTTGTCGATCGCGATACTGCGCGGAGCTCGTTTGAGCTTGCTCAACTTGCGCGGCGGTCGATGAGGCGCGGGCAGCGTGTCGAGCTGTTTTTCCACCGTGCGCCAGAACGGTGTGAACACGCGATAAGGCTTCTGCTGTCCGTTCAAGACAACGCCGGGCTCGAACAGCAAACTGGAGTTGCATTGTTCGACTGCCACGCCGTCGGCGTCCAACGCCTTCGCGACTTCAGCGTCGCGCTTCAGCGCTGCGGGTTCGAACAGCTTGTTCCAGCACACCAGCGTCGCGCCGGTTTCGCGGATGAGTTTGCGAAGTGCGGCGAGCGATGGACCGCGTTGGACGACCAGGCGGCCGCCGAGCTTCTCGATGGAGTGTTCCAGCGCGACCAGGCTGTGATGCAGCCACCAGTGGCTGGCGGCGCCGGCCGCCCAATGCTGTTCTTCTTCGGGAGCGAACACGTACACGGGGACCACGTGTTCACCCTGCTCCAGGGCCTGAAGCAGGGCAAAGTTATCGGTGAGTCGCAGGTCCCGGCGAAACCAAATTAGAGTGGTGCGGTGTGGCCGCGCGCGTTTCAGGCGTCGTCTCGGTCGCTGTAGTCGTCGTCTTCGTCGTCGAGGTCATCGTCCTCGTCGTCGTCCCAATCGTCATCGTCCTCGTCCCAGTCGTCCTCGTCCTCTTCTTCTTCCTCTTCTTCTGGCTTCTTGGCGGGCTCTTCGTCGCTGGCCCAGCCTTCCGGCTCCTGGGCCTGCTCCAGGTCCAGCTCATGCCAGGTATCGAGATCGATCTCCTCGATATCGCCGTTCTCGTACTGCACTTCGACCAACTCCTGGTCGGGATCCACGGACAGGACCTTGAAGACCTCGTTTTCTTCGAGATCCTCATACCATTTTCCCTGGACCGGGTCGTAATCTCTGGCCACGCAACTACCTCAACAAGGCCTCAAAACAACGGCAAACCGGTGCACTCACCGGGCGGCGGAATATTAGGGGCATTCTCCAAGACTGCCAAGCAGAGAAACAGCATTGACGCGCGTTGCGGGGCCGCAGTGGACGAGGGTGGGGACCCTGCCTACACTGCCGCGCCCTTCAAACTTCGAGCCATGACGACCTCGCCGCCACCACCATCCGCTCGGCCGTTGCGACAGGCGCGCCGTATCGTCATCAAAGTCGGTTCGGCTTTGCTGGCGGACGCGGCCACTGGCACGGTAAATCGCGACTGGCTGCAGACGCTGGCTGCCGATATTGCCGAGTTGCGCGGACGTGGGCAGCAAGTGCTGCTGGTGTCCTCCGGCGCCATTGCCCTCGGTCGCCGGCAACTCGCGCTGCCGACCGGCCGGCTCAAGCTGGACGAGAAACAGGCCGCCGCCGCGGTCGGCCAGATCCGCCTGGCGCACGCGTGGACCGATGTCCTGGAACGGCACGATCTGACGGTCGCGCAAATCCTGCTCACTCCCGGCGACACCGAGCAGCGTCGGCGCTATCTGAATGCACGCAACACCATGCTCAGGCTGCTGAGGCTGGGCGCGGTTCCCGTCATCAATGAAAACGACACGGTCGCGACCGCCGAGATTCGCTACGGCGACAACGACCGCTTGGCGGCCCGCGTCGCCCAGATGATTAGCGCCGACTGCCTGATTCTGTTATCCGACGTCGACGGCCTGTATACGGCGGACCCGACTCGCGATCCAAACGCGCGGTTCATCCCAGAGATCCGCGCTATCAGTG
>JBEVKA010000029.1:0-6132 GCA_040509855.1 Steroidobacter sp. | reverse complement strand
GACGCGAGCTATCGATTGCCGATGGGATCGTCGAGCGTGTTTCTGTTCCTGAAAGGAACGAACTTGCTGGATGAGGATGCCCGACAACACGCGTCGCCGCTGAAAGATATCGTGCCGCTGCCGGGGCGGTCGTGGCATCTCGGCGCGAGAGCCGAGTTTTAAGAGAATCGGTTTAGCAAGGAAGAGATTGGGGGGGCGCGCCGGCAAACCGCCGGCGCCCCCGCGCGCCCCACGAGCCCCTCTTACGCCGCGCGCGACATCGATTGCTGATATTTGCCGCTCGAATACGACGCAGGAGACACAGCCGCGTGCGCTGCTGCCTGCCCACTCAATCTAAAGAACGACACCAACTCCTGCAGCCTCTGCGCCTGCTGCTGCATGGATTTGGCAGCGGCAGCGGACTCTTCCACGAGTGCAGCGTTCTGCTGAGTCGCCGTGTCC
The DNA here is from genome assembly GCA_040509855.1 of Steroidobacter sp. Taxonomy (GTDB): domain Bacteria; phylum Pseudomonadota; class Gammaproteobacteria; order Steroidobacterales; family Steroidobacteraceae; genus Steroidobacter. The sequence continues at coordinate 5,691 of JBEVKA010000029.1, read as the reverse complement.
ATGTTGGCAATCGCGTGGTTGATCTGATCGATGCCAGTCGACTGCTCCGACGTGGCGGCGGCGATCTCGGCGACGATGTTGGTCACCTTGACGACGCCGCTGACGATGTCGGACAGCGACTTGCCCGAGTCGCCGACCAGCTGCGAGCCGGCGCTGACTTTGTTGACTGAATCGCTGATGAGCTCTTTGATCTCGCGCGCGGCGCTGGCGCTGCGTTGAGCGAGGTTGCGCACTTCGCCGGCGACGACCGCGAAACCACGACCCTGCTCGCCGGCGCGGGCCGCTTCGACAGCGGCGTTGAGCGCCAGCAAATTGGTTTGGAACGCGATCTCGTCGATCACGCCGATGATGTCTTCGATCCGTTTGCTCGATGAGGTGATCTCACCCATCGCGCCGACCGCGCGCTGTACGGCCACGCCACCGTGATCCGCTTCGCCGCGCGTGCTGGTCGCGATCTGATTCGCGTGCTGGGCATTCTCAGCGTTCTGTTTCACCGTCGCAGTCATCTCTTCGATGCTCGCCGCAGTTTCTTCCAGCGCCGCGGCCTGCTCCTGCGTGCGCTGGCTCAGATCGTCGCTGCCCTGTGACAACTGCTGAGCGGCGCGATCCACTTCGGACGCACTGAAGCTCACCTGGTTCATGGTCTCGTACAGCTTGGCGTCCATTTGTTTCAACGAGCGCAGCAGCGAGGAAAGCTCGTCGTTGCCAGTGATCGCGACCTGATTGCCCAGCTCGCCGCGGCTCACGCGGTCCGCCAGCTCTTCGGCGCGCGCCAGGCCATTGGAAATATGGCTGGTGAGCAGCCACGCAAACCAGATCGCCACCGCCAGCGCCAGGACGAAGCTGCCCAGCATGACATTGCGATCGCGATTCAACTCTTGCTGCGCGTCCTCGATCATCTGCTCGGCGACCTTGCCGCGCTCGCGCGCCAGTTTCGCGGTGGTCTCGTCCATGCGATCGATGACCGGCTCGATCTCGCCGATGCGCACCTTGGCCGCGGCGTCGTAGTCGCCGGCCAGCAGCAATTCGATTTCTTTCTTGCCCGCGTCGACGATGGTCGCGCGCTGCTGTTTCACGTCATCGAGCAGACGGCGCTCTGCATCGGTGAGCGGATACTGGCTGAACTTTTCGGTCAGCTCGTTGATGCGAGCCCGGTTCTCTTTGACCTGATCGTAGTTGCGTTGAGTGAACGCGGGGTCGCGATGCACGTAGCCTTCGAGACGATACTGCTGACTCTGCAGCGAGCGCTGGTAGATCTCGTTGATCTGGGTGATCGGGATCAGGTTCTCGGCATGCAGCTGCTGCATGCGGCGTGAGCTGTCGCCGAAGGCATTCAGAGCCACACTACAGACCAGCACCATGGCGGTGGCCAGCACGCCCAGATTGACGTACATCCGGGCCTTGATCGTGAGTGCGGACATGAGTTTCGCTTCGGAGGAATAACTGCCGGTTTATCGACCGGCGCTGCCGACGATGCAGTCCGCCGCAGTCCTTTCAGGGACCGCCTGATGCCGGGTCCCGGCGACGGTCCAAGCTGCCCGGCGCCTGCGATCGACTACGACGCGTACTCGATAGCGTATAAACTGCGCCCATGCGTTTCGATCTCACCGATCTCAAGCTGTTCCTGCACGTAGTCGAAGCCGGCAGTATCACCGCCGGCGCGGAGCGCATGCATCTCGCCGTCGCCGCGGCCAGCACCCGAATTCGCAACATGGAAATCGAGCTGGGCACGCCGCTGCTCAATCGCGAGCGCCAGGGCGTTCAGCCGACGCCGGCCGGCCGTACGCTCGTTCATCATGCGCGCCAGATGCTGTTGCAAGCCGAGCGCATGCGCGCCGAGCTGGGCGAATATGCGGATGGCTTGAAAGGTCACGTGCGGCTGCTGTCGAACACCAACGCGCTCACCGAATTCCTGCCCGAGCCGCTCAGCAATTTCCTGACGTCGCATCCCCAGGTGAACATCGACCTGGAAGAGCGGCTGAGCGATGAGATCGTCGCCGCCATCGCCGACGGCAAGGCCGACATCGGCATCGTCGCCGGCACCGAGGACGTGACCGGGCTGGAAGTGTTTCCGTTTCGCGTCGATCGTTTCGTGCTGGTGACTTCGCCCGAGCACAAGCTCGCGGCGTCCACCAAGCTCGCGTTCGCGGACGCCTTGGACAGCGATTTCGTGGGCATGGACCGCGCCAGCTCCTTGCAACGCTTCCTGTCGGAAAAGGCCGAGCGCAACGGCAAGCGGCTGAAACTGCGAGTGCAGCTACGCAGCTTCGACGCGGTGTGCCGCATGGTCGCGGGCAATGTCGGCGTCGGCCTGGTGCCGGAATCGACCGCGGTTCGCAGCAAGCAGACCATGAAGCTGCACATGATCGAGCTGACCGACGAGTGGGCGCTACGCAATCTGATGATCTGCGTGCGCAGCCTGCGCGACCTGCCGATCTATGCGCAGGACCTGGTCAAACAGTTGATCGCGCCAGCCAACATGGAAGTCTGGGTCGCGCGCTAAGTCGGCGATGTCGCCGGCGCCTGCTCCGGCCGTTCGGAACGGCTGGTGATCCACACGCCCAGCATCACGACGGCGCCACCGATGATGGCGCGAAGTGATAGCGGCTCACCCAGGAACACGACGCCGGTGAGCACGCCCACCACCGGAATCAAATTGGTGTACACGCCAACCGCGCTGGCGTCGAGATGTCGCAGCGACGCGTTGTACAGCATGTACGCCAACCCAGTCGCGATTCCACCGAGATAGAACACGCCGGCCCAGCCTTTGAGCGGCAGCGGCTGCAATCCCACGCTGAGCATCTCGTACGCAGAGAACGGCAACAGCAACACCGCACCGGTCGCCATCACGCACACGGTAATCACCAGTGGTTCGAAGCTGGCCCCGCGTTTCGCCCGCGAGGTGTAGAGCGCCCAGCACACGACCGACGCGAACATCAGCAGATTGCCGAACAGCGCCGACTGGCCCGTGTCCGCATCGTTGCCCGAGAACACGATCAGCACGCCGCCGACCGACAGCGCGATTCCCAACCAGCGCGACAGGTTCGCTCGTTCCCTGAGCCACAACACCGCGACCAGCGCGGTCATCGCGGGAATGGACGCCTGCACCAGCGCGCCCTGCGACGCCGAGATATGGATCAACGCCCAGTTGAACGTGAGGTAATAGAACGTCACGCCCACCAGCCCCATCACCCAGATCGTGCGCCAGGGCAAAGCGGCGCCACGCTGGTGGCGGGCGATGGCGAGTGGCGTCAATATCAGCGCGCCGATACTCACACGCACGAATGCCAGCGTGAACGGCGGCCACAGCTCGACCAGGCCTTTGGTGACCACGAAGGTACTGCCCCACACCGTCATGGTGAGCAGCAGTAAAAGCATCGATCGCGCCTTCGATTGTGCGTGCGATTGTGCGTGGGTGCTCGGTAGCATCCCGGCATTGTCGCACGTCGCGGTGCTTCCCTATCCGCTCGCCACAGCCGAGAATTCTCCCTGTCCAAAGTTCGTCCCCGGAGCATGCATGGCCAGTAAGAAGCGCAAGACCACGCGCCGACCCACGCGTAAAGCTGCTGTCAGCAAGCATCGCAGTCACGCCCGTAACGCGGTGCTGGCCAAGCGCAAGCGGCCCGCCAAAGCGCCGCTGGGTCAACGCACGCTGTATCCCGCCATCAAGCCGTACAAGAGCGGCATGCTGAGGGTCTCGGACGAGCACGAGATCTATTACGAAGAGTGCGGCAATCCCAAGGGCAAGCCGGCGGTCTTCGTGCACGGTGGTCCGGGCGCTGGCTGCGACAGTCGGGCGCGCGGCTTTTTCGATCCGGATGCGTATCGAATCATACTGTTCGATCAGCGCGGCTGCGGACGAAGCAAGCCACACGCCAGCCTGATCGACAACACCACCTGGCACCTGGTCGAGGACATGGAAAAGCTGCGCAAGCACCTCGGCATCGAACGCTGGCTGGTGTTCGGCGGCTCGTGGGGCTCGACACTCGGGCTCGCCTATTCACAAACGCATCCGGAACGCGTCACCGAGATCGTGCTGCGTGGAATCTTCACGCTGTCGCAATTCGAGCTGCGCTGGTTTTATTTCGAGGGCGGCTGTAGCGCGCTGTTCCCGGATCACTGGCAGAACTATGCCGCCGCGATTCCGCCGGAAGAGCACGGCGACATGATTAATGCGTTCTATCGCCGGCTCACCAGCCCGGATCGCGCCACCCGAGTCAAAGCTGCGCGAGCGTGGTCGATGTGGGAAGCGGCCACCAGCTATCTGCACATCAACGAAGAGAACCTGCACAAGTGGGGCGAAGAGGATTTCGCCATCGCCGTGGCGCGCATCGAATGCCACTACTTCGTCAATCGCGGCTTCCTGGAGACCGAGGATCAGCTGATCCGCAACGTCGATCGCATCCGTCACATTCCCGCCGTGATCGTTCAGGGTCGTTACGACGTGGTGTGTCCGATGCAGACGGCGTGGTCGTTACATCAAGCGTGGCCGGAAGCGGAGTTTCACGCCGTGCCCGACGCCGGCCACTCGGCGTTCGAAGCCGGCAACACGCATCAGCTGGTGTCGGCGACGGATCGGTTCAGATAGAAGTGACGAATAGAAGTGACTAGTGACTACTGACTAGTGACTGGTCAGAACGTTCTATCAACCGTCGGCGAGGAGTTGACGCCTTCTGACTAGTCACTAGTCAGTAGTCACTTCCTCTTTCCCCACGTCGGCCGCGCCTCGTGATCGATGAGGCCGCGGCTGACCAGCCAGGCTTTGGCATCGGCCGCGTCCTGCTCGAACCAGGCGCGGGCCGATCCCAGGCGAAACGTATAGCCCCAGGCGTCCATGTCCTGCCACATGCGCTCGCGGCCAACGCCAGGCAGCTCATCCGCCAGGACGATCTGCAAATAACAAACGCCGTTTTCTTCGTCGTAGTCGCCGCCAGCGTCCTTGTTCAGCTGCGTGCGGCGTTCTTCGGTCATGCAAACGAAATGACCCGCTTCGTGGAGCATGGAGTGCAGTGGCGTGTCGGCTCGCCAGTAGAGTCGCGAGCCCACCAGGCCCGCCTCGCTCTCGCCCCAATACGAGCCTGGAATCGTTTCACCTTCGGCGAGCGCCACGCACTCCAAACCGTAGCGACTCAACAATGCCGTGATCGTATCGATGCCAACGTCGGTGACCGTGAGAATGCCGACCGTCTCGGACGCGCGCTCTTCAATCACAGCGACGTCAGTCGACGCACCACCAGTCCCGCCAGGTCGCGCGCCAGCGCCTCGCGCAAGATGGCTTGTTCGCGCTGTTTCGCCAGCACGGTGGTTTCGTCGTAGCTGTAATCGCGGGTGAGCTCGATCTTCTGCGGGGCGATCAGCTCCTCGGTGCGGCCGTTCACCGAGAACTCGATGAGATAGAACACTTCGTATTCTTCGGGCGTGTTGCGAGCCGAGACCGTCAGCACGCGCTGGCCGCTCTCATCGCGCATGATGCGCACCACCGCCGTCGCCTCTTCACGCTTGGTAGTCAGACGCGCGCCGGACGCCTGCAGGCTTTCGCGCAACGCGCGGTTGAAATCGGTGAAACGATCGTCGGTCTCGACGTAGGTCGTCGCCATGACCGGCGACAGGCGGGTCGTGCCCTGCAGCCGCCAGCCGCAGCTGGACAGCAAAGTGGCCGCGAGAACGGCGAGGGACAGCAAGCCAAGGCGG
>JBEVKA010000028.1:0-5826 GCA_040509855.1 Steroidobacter sp. | reverse complement strand
CGCATCGTCCACCGAGGATGCCACGCCGGGCTGGTGGGAAGACATGATCGGCCCGGGCCGGCCCATCGACACGCGACGTTTCTTCGTCATTTGCGTCAACTCGCTCGGCAGCCCGTTCGGTTCGACCTCGCCGGCGTCCATCACTCCAGCCACCGGCCAGATCTATCGCCTCACGTTCCCGGTCCTGACCGTCGAAGACATCGCTCGCGCGGGCCACGAGGTTGTAGCTTCCCTCGGCATCAAAAAACTGGCGGCCGTAGTTGGCCCCTCGCTCGGCGGCATGACTGTGCTGGCCTACTGCGCTTTGTTTCCAGATGAAGCGCGCGCGCTCGTATCCATTTCCTCCGCAGCCCGCTCGACGCCATTCGCCATCGCGCTTCGCTCGTTGCAGCGAGAAATGATCCGCCGCGATTCGGCATGGCTGGAAGGCAACTACAGTAACGACGCCATCCCCGTGCAGGGCATGCGCCTGGCTCGCAAGCTCGGCATGATTACCTATCGCTCCGCCAAGGAATGGACGCAGCGCTTCGGCCGCGAGCGCGCCAACGCCGAACGCAAACCCGGCGACCCGTTCGGCATCGACTTCGAAGTCGAGTCCTATCTGGAGAACCACGCCGTCAAATTCATCGGCCAGTTCGACCCCAACTGTTATTTGTATATTTCCCGCGCCATGGACCTGTTCGACCTCGCCGACCACGGCGGCTCCGTGGCCGAAGCCTTGCGACGCTTCACCGTGGAGCGAGCGCTCATCATTGGCGTGGAAACCGATCTGTTGTTCCCGATCGATCAACAACAAGAACTCGCCGACGGTCTCGGCAACGGCAACCGCACCGTCCAATTCGCGCGACTGCCGTCGATTCAAGGCCACGATTCCTTCCTGGTCGATATGGATCGGTTCAGGCCGGTGGTCGCCGACTTCCTCGGCACGCTGCAGCTGGCAGGCACGTAAGCGGTCGTGACCCAATCGGCGGCGCTCGAAGCGTCGTAGCGCTTACCCTGCCGACCGAAGCGTGCGACGGCGCGTGTGCGATGGGGACGAATATGGATTTTCGGAAGATATCGACGCTCTCCGGTCTGCCGGCGATCGTGCTCATTCATCTTTGCGCCCCGGCTGGGGCAGCCGAACCCGGGGCGACGGTGAGTCCGTCACTGCCGACGTTCGCGACTCTCTTGGCCGAGTACGAACGCCGCTTTCTCGTCTCCGCGTCCAAGACCGAGCACACCGCCATGGTGTTCATCAGTTCCGAAGCGCCGGCCATCGCGCAATCGGTGCTGGGCTCGAACTGGCCGCTGGTTCGCGAGGAAGCGATCCGGCTGCTCAATGAGCTGCCGGTCTACGACACCGCGGCGCTCGACGGTCGCGAGTGGGCCGCGGAATTCGACGATGTCTTCGAGCCGTTCGCGCTGCCGACGCCGGCGCACCTGGCTACGGGGCGACTGTGGAATCCGGAGATCTCGCTCAGTGCCGTCGTCATGACAGTGGTGCCGCTGCATCTGGCGGGCGAGAACATCAGGGAACAATTGCTCATCGCCAGCAATGTCGGCATGCATTCCTATCGAGCGACCTGGCGCGGCAAGACCGCCCTCGTCTCGGAGTACGGCTTTTATTTGGTCGCGATGGAATACATGCTCACCAAGGAAGGCATGTTCGTGCCGGTGCGGGCGGCCATCGCGCGTCGTCAGCTGTAGGCTGCTCAGGGCGCGAGAAACAACGCCGGATCCACCATCGCCCGATTCAACCCCACCCCCCCATCCAGAGGCGGGCCGGTGCCGCGACCGGGCGCGCCGACGGTGCCGACGAGATCGCCAGCAGCCAGGCGGTCGCCGACTTTGACTTTGATGGAGTCGAGGTGGCAGTACATGGTGACGAGCCCGTCGCCGTGATCGATGTACAGCGTGTTGCCGTTGAAAAAGAAATCGCCGGCCTCGATGACGGTGCCAGCGGCGGGTGAGTGGATGGGCGTGCCTTTCGGGGCGGCGATGTCCATGCCGGAGTGAGGATTGCGCGGCTGGCCGTTGAATACACGGCGCGAGCCATAGGAATCCGAGCGCACGCCCTCGACAGGCGATATCAGTTGCAACGACGGCGCCGGCGTCGAGGTGAACTTCGACAAGGCGGCGTCGGAACGTTTGGTCTCACCCGAGATGCGCTTGAGATCGTCGGGATTCGGATCGACGTGGCGCTGGTTCTTCACCGTGATGTTCTGGGTGCGATAGCTCTTGTCCTGAATGGTGAACGACACTTCGGTGGTGCCGGTGGGCATGCTCACGGTGAGCTTCACATCGCCTGGTTTCTCCGCCAGCGGAATGCCAACCACGGCGATCCATTGATCGTTCTTACGCACGACCGCGACCCGATGCGTGTTGAAAACGACGATAGGCGCGATATCCGCTCCCGGCACGGGCACCAGCGCGATGCCGCCGGGCACGCGGCTTTCCTTGGGCAACTCGACCGCGGCCGCAGCCGTGCTGACAATAAAGAGGGCGAACGGAATCAGCAGAGACTTGAGGTTCATTGTTTCTCGTCATCGTTCTCGGGGCGCGACACTTGCTCGACCCGCGCTTGTACCGAACCGCGCGACAGGCGCGCATGAATGATGTCGCCGTTGTCGATCGAGCTGGCATCGGTAATCACATGCTCATTCGCATCGGTCACGATGGCATAGCCTCGCTGCAACGTCGCGAGTGGACTCACGGTATTCAACTTGCCGGCCGCAAGTCGCAGCCGCATGTCGAGACGTGAGATTTGTTTGTGCAGCGATGTGCCGAGACCTTTGCGCGCAACTTCCAATCGACCGCGCGCGTCCGCGACGCGAACCGCCGGCGAACGCTGGCGCAAATGCGCCGCGAGCTGGACGAGCGTGCTGCGACGTTGTGACACGCCGTGCCGCATGCAACGGATCAAACGTTGTTCCAGCTCGTCGAGGCGCTGCGCCTTCTGTCGCAACTCGACGCCGGGATGCAGTTGAGCCAGCCGGCGCTCCAGCCAGACGAATGTTTGCTGACGAGCGGCGAGGTTGCGAACCATCGCTGCTCGCACGCGGCGACCGAGCAACTCGACGCTGCGTGTCCACTCATTGCAATCGGGTGCGACCAACTCGGCGGCGCCGGAAGGCGTAGGCGCGCGCACGTCGGCGACGAAATCGGCGATCGTGAAATCCACTTCGTGACCCACGCCCGAGACGATCGGAATGGTGCAATCGAAGATGGCTCGCGCCACGACTTCCTCGTTGAACGCCCATAAATCTTCGAGCGAACCGCCGCCGCGGGCCACGATCAAAACATCACATTCGGCGCGGGCCGAAGCGTTGCGAATCGCCGCCGCGATCTGTCCGGCCGCGCTCGCACCTTGCACTTGAACCGGATAGATCAACACCGGAATCGTGCAGAACCGACGCCGCAGAATGTTCAACACGTCGCGCACGGCGGCACCCGTGGGGGAGGTGATGACGCCGATCCGCTTCGGCAAGCGCGGCAGCGAACGTTTACGCGCGGCGTCGAATAATCCTTCGGCCGCGAGCTTGTTTTTCAGCAGTTCGAACCGCCGGCGCAACACGCCTTCGCCGGCTTCCTCCATGTGATCGGCGATGAACTGATATTCGCCGCGAGGCTCGTACAGGCTGATCCGACCACGCGTCAGGACGTGCATGCCGTCCTTGGGCGTGAAACGGGCCAGCAGATTGCGCTGACGGAACATGGCGCAGCGCAGTTGCGCCGCTTCGTCCTTGAGCGAGAAATACCAGTGCCCGGAGGAAGGCCGCGACAGATTGGAGATCTCGCCTTCCAGCCACAGCGAGGGCAGTCCCCGCTCGAGTAGATTGCGCGCCTCGCGATTCAGTCGTCCGGGCGTATAAACGTCCCGTTCAGGCTCCCGCGCTGGCTCGATCGGTGTTTCCTCGTCGGCCGGCGTCACCGCGCGCCCCGCTTTGCGGGCCGCGGCCTTCTTGGGCTGTGGTTTTGCCGGCTCCGGCGCGGCAACCTTCGTTTCGGCGCGCTCGGGCTCGGGCTTGGGCGGAGGCGGCGAGAAATCGAACTCCAACTCATGATTCATGGGCGGAAGGCTACAGCCTGACTTCCCTCAACGCACGTCCGACGTTCCCTCGCCGAATGAGCCCGACGATCGTTAGTAAGCCTTCCCCGGAACCCTCCCGCCGCGTACAATGGCGCGCTTTCATCGATAACCCGCGGGCACCACCATGCGTATTCTCGAGGAAGCACTCACCTTCGACGACGTGCTTCTGGTCCCGGCTTACTCCGCATTTCTGCCGCGCGACGCTGAGCTGAGCACGCAGCTCACCCGAGGCATCCGCCTCAACTTGCCGGTCCTCTCGGCCGCCATGGATACCGTCACCGAAGCGCGCCTGGCCATCACCATCGCGCAGGAAGGCGGCATCGGCATCGTTCACAAGAACATGAGCATCGAGGCCCAGGCACGCGAAGTCGCCCGGGTGAAGAAGTTCGAGAGCGGCGTCATTCACGACCCGATCACCATTTCTCCCGACAAGACCATTCGCGAAGTGCTGGAGCTGACGCGCGCCAAGAACATCTCCGGCGTGCCGGTGGTGGTGGGCTCCAAGGCGGTCGGCATCGTCACCCATCGCGATCTGCGTTTCGAAACCAAGCTCGACGCGCCGGTGTCCACCGTGATGACGCCGCAGGAGCGTCTGGTCACGGTGCGCGAGAACGCGCCCAAGGACGAAGTGCTGGCGTTGCTCCACAAGCATCGCATCGAGAAAGTGCTGGTGGTGGACTCGAACTTCAACCTCAAGGGCATGATTACGGTCAAGGACTTCCAGAAGGCCACCGAATTCCCCAACGCCGCCAAGGACGAGCGGGGCGCGCTGCGAGTCGGCGCCGCCGTCGGAACGGGTGCCGATACATTGAAGCGAGTCGCCGCGCTTCGCGAAGCCGGCGTCGACGTCATCATCGTCGACACGGCGCACGGCCACTCGTCCGGCGTGTTGCAAATGGTTCGTGAGATCAAGAAGACCTGGCGCGATCAGCAACTGATCGGCGGCAACATCGTCACCGCCGAAGCAGCGCTCGCGCTGGTCGAAGCCGGCGCCGATGGCGTGAAGGTCGGCATCGGTCCGGGCTCGATCTGCACCACGCGTATCGTCGCTGGCGTCGGTGTGCCACAAATCACTGCCGTCGCGAACGTCGCCGCCGCGTTGAAAGACACGGGCGTGCCATTGATCGCCGATGGCGGCATTCGTTTCTCCGGCGATATCGCTAAAGCCCTCGTGGCAGGCGCGCACTCGGTGATGATCGGCGGCTTGTTCGCTGGCACCGAAGAGTCGCCCGGTGAAGTCGAGTTGTATCAAGGCGCGTCTTACAAGTCCTATCGCGGCATGGGCTCGCTCGGCGCGATGTCGCAGTCACACGGCTCCAAGGACCGTTATTTCCAGGACGCCACCGCGGAACTGGAGAAGCTGGTGCCGGAAGGCGTGGAAGGTCGCGTGCCTTACAAAGGCTCGGTCGTCACCATCCTGCACCAGCTGGCTGGCGGCCTGCGCGCCGCCATGGGTTACACCGGCAGTCGCACGATCGAGGAATTGCGCACGCGTCCCCAATTCGTGCGGATCACCAACGCCGGTGTGCGCGAAAGCCACGTTCACGACGTCACGATCACGAAAGAAGCACCCAACTACCGTGTCAGCTGATACTTTGCCTCGCTCGGACATTCACGCGCATCGCATCCTGATCCTCGACTTCGGTGCGCAATACACGCAGCTGATCGCTCGCCGCGTGCGCGAAGGCGGCGTTTATTGCGAGATCCTGCCTTGGGATGTCACCGACGCCGAGGTTCGTGATTTCGGCGCCAAG
>JBEVKA010000027.1:0-7353 GCA_040509855.1 Steroidobacter sp. | reverse complement strand
ATCCAGGTCCGCGTACAGCAGCTTGGTCTCGCCGGACTGCAGGTCCTGCGTATACAGCGCCGTCTTCAATGTTTCGGGCGTGCGCAGGCGGCGGATGAATGCGAGATAGCGTCCGTCCGGTGAAGGTGTCGGGCGCACCGAGCCGCCGGCGCCGGACACGGCCGTCGACGTTTCGCCGTTCGCCAGTTCCACACGCTTGATGTTGAACACCTGATTGTTCACATCCTCGGCGTAGGCGAAGCGATTGCCGGGTGTGGCGTTCTGAGTGTAGTAGAGATATTTGCCGTCGGCGGAGAACGTGGGCTCGCCCAGTTCTTTTTGATACTCCTCGTTGCTGCGCTTGACGACTTGCACGCCGTCGCCGCCGTCGATGTTGTAGAACCAGATCTCGCCGGTGCCGAGCGAACGACGGGTGGTGAAGTGTTTGCGTCCCGCGACGTAGCGTCCGTTCGGATGCCACGCCGGATCGTTCAACAAGCGGAAGTCTTCCTTGGTGAGCTGGCTCAGCGCGCCGCCATTGCGATCCATCAGCCACAGGTTGTCGCCGCCGCCGCGATCGGAGGTGAACACGATCGACTTGCCGTCGGGCGAGTAGCGCGGCTGCATGTCCCAGGCCAGGCCGGACGTCAGCGACTTCGCTTCGCCTCCGGCAATGGGCAGCTCATAAATATCGCCGAGCAGATCGAACAGCACGTGATTGCCATCCGCGCTCACGTCGACGCTCAGCCACGTGCCGGTGCGCACGTCGATGGGAATCTCTTTGCGTTCGCCCGGCGGCGAGTTCACGTCCCAGGTCTTTTTCGCATCCTCCGCCGCCCAGCCGGCGGTGGCGGTGAACGCAGTCAGTAACGCTCCAAGCAGGGTGGAGGTCGGGCGTACGCGCATGATCTTCCCTTGGCCAGAATCGGGCGAGTGAGTGACGTAGTCGAAGAAGCCGGAGGCGGCACCAAAAGGTCGAAAGACTAATCAGCCCGGCTGCCGCTCGCAACGTGCGCGACCGAGACTTCCGGTTGCCAGTCAGTTGTCAGCCTGGCGCGCCGGGCCGATACTGCGCGCCCGGATCCCCTTCGAGCAACGAATGTGACTACTCTAGGCACGCCACTGTCCGCCTCGGCCACTCGCGTCATGTTGTTGGGCTCGGGCGAGCTGGGCAAGGAAGTGGTGATCGAGTTGCAGCGCTATGGCTGCGAGGTCATCGCGGTCGATCGCTATCCGAATGCGCCGGCCATGCAGGTCGCGCATCGTTCGCACGTCATCAACATGCTGGATCCGGCGGCCTTGCGAGGACTGGTCGAGCGAGAGCGTCCGCGGCTGATCGTGCCGGAGATCGAGGCGATCGCGACACCGACGTTGCTCGAACTGGAGCAGGAAGGATTCACTGTCGTGCCGACCGCGCGGGCTGCGCGACTGACGATGGATCGCGAGGGCATTCGGCGGCTGGCGGCTGAGCAGTTGGGCCTACGCACTTCGCCGTATCGGTTTGCCGATACGGAACAGGAATATCGCGAGGCGGTGCGCGTGATCGGCATGCCGTGCGTCGTCAAGCCGGTGATGAGCTCGTCCGGCAAAGGTCAGAGTGTCGTGCGCACGGAAGCCGATGTGACGCATGCGTGGGAATATTCCCAGCAGGGAGGTCGCGCCGGCGGCGGACGCATCATCGTCGAAGGCTTCATCAAGTTCGACTTCGAAATCACGCTGCTGACGGTGCGTCACAACGGCAATACCAGTTTCTGCGCGCCGATCGGTCATTTGCAGATCGACGGCGACTATCGCGAGTCGTGGCAGCCGCAGGCGATGAGCGAGGCGGCGCTGCTCGAATCGCAACGTATCGCCCGCGCCGTCACCGAGAATCTCGGCGGCAATGGTTTGTTCGGTGTCGAGCTGTTCGTGGCCGGCGATACGATTTATTTCAGCGAAGTCTCGCCGCGTCCACATGACACGGGCCTGGTCACGTTGATCTCGCAGGATCTGTCCGAGTTCGCGCTGCATGCTCGCGCGATTCTCGGGCTACCCATCCCTGTCATTCGTCAGCACGGTCCGGCGGCTTCGTGTGCGCTGCTGGTCGAGGGCAATTCGAGAAACATTCGCTTCGAGAACGTGGAGGTCGCGTTGGCGCAACCGGACACCGCGATTCGTTTGTTCGGCAAGCCGGAAGTGAAAGGCCAGCGTCGCATGGGCGTGTCGCTGGCGCTCGGCGCCACGATCGATGAGGCGCGCGCCAAGGCCAGGGCGATGAATCAGACGCTGCTCGAGGGCGTCAAACTCAGCTAGCGTCAGCGAGCGCCGGACGCTCGAACCAGCGCATGCGGTAAGCATTGATCGCGGTGAGGCCGAGCTTCTTCAACAAGTGGTTGTTGACGATCACGCCCACTGGCGCACCGATGATGGGTAATAGCTGCGCCAGCTTCGCCAGGTCGATGTAGTCGCGATACTCCTGCTGAAACTTGCGCCAGTCGAAGTCGTCGATGGATGTGGGCAGGTGCGAGCTTTGCTCGTGCCAGCGTTGCATCTGGCGATAAACATCCGCGCGGTGTGTGTCGCTGGAGAATGCCAGCTGGAACACGTGCAGCAGATATAAACGCTCGCGATAGTCTTCGCCGGAGAAGCCGTACAACGCGGCGATCTCGAACAGCAGTTTGAGCTTGATGCTCAAGAGCAAAGGGAAATCCGCGAGCCCCAGCAAGAATCCACCCGCGCCCGTCACGCCGCCTTCCACTGCAGCAGTCTTGCGATAGCGATCGATCTTTTCTCGCACACGCTGCTCTCGCTGTTCCAGGCTGCCTTCGAGCACAGGCGGCGAAGCGGTGATGTTCGAGCCGCTGAGCACGGCGCGAGTCATTTGTTTGATGACGGCGGTGACGCTGGCGTGAACCTTCTCCGGAATATAGCTGTTGATCTTGCGTTGCATGCCGCTGGTGGCGCGATTCCACAGTCCGGGCGGCCGCTGCATTTCTTCCTGCCAGCGGCGCAGCTCTTCCAGCGCCTGCGTGTCGTAGTCGCTCATGCGTCGACCATGCCGCGTTTGTTTCCGCTGTGCAAGCGCCAGGATGGCGCGGTTGCAGTTCAGCGCCGGCGAGACATGGCATAAGCTGTGTGTTCGCTACGGGGACACATTCAAGGAGAACGCATGAACGCGCCGATACGAGTTTTCTGGCAGGCAGCTGTCTTGATGTTGTTGGCGGGATTTTCGGCCGCGCAGGCCGACCCGCTGACGACCCAGGACTATGTCGAGATCCAGCAGCTGTACGCCCGCTACAACCACGCCATCGACTCGGGCGACTCGGAAGGCTGGGCGGCGACCTTCGTGCCGGACGGCGTATTCAACGAGAAATTCGCCGGCCGCGGCCAGTTGCTCGAGTTCATGAAGGTGTGGAAGGAGAAGATGAACGGCGCGAATCGCCGCCATTGGAATTCGAACCTGAGCATCACGCCGGCGGCGCAGGGCGCGAATGGCACGGTGCTGTTGATGCTGCTCGACGTGAGCACCAAGCCGCCGTCCATCGTGATGACGGGCCAGTACACCGATGTGCTGGTGAAGACCGCCGATGGCTGGCGCTTCAAGTCGCGCGTCGTCAAGAACGACGCGACACCCTCACAGGCCAAGCCCTGAACTTTGATTCCACACGGCGACATCGAGGGCGGACATTGATATTTCTTGTCCGCCCGCGCCAGGTGCGCCGACTAGAATGAGCCCCTCACTGGGGAGTCCATCCGCGTGAATTCGGTGTTACTGCAATTCGCCAACTGGCTCGCCGAGCAGCCGGTCAGCATCGGGCTGCACGAATCCTTTTATCTCTACAACTGGATCGAGACCACTCACGTCATGACGTTGATGGTGAGTCTCGGCATGCTCGCCGTCATTGATCTGCGCCTGATCGGTGTGGCCTTCGCGAACGTTCCGGCGTCGACCATCGCGCAGCGGCTGGACAAGCCGATGCTCATTGGCTTCAGCGTGATGTTGATTACCGGGTTGTTGCTGTACACGGCGATTCCAGTGCGCACCACGCAGAGTCTGTGGTTTCGCATCAAGATGATTCTGCTCATCGCGGCGTGCGTGAATGCGGGGCTGTTCCGTCGCAAGATGGTCGCCGCCGCGCAAACATGGGATCTCGCACCCAAGCCGCCTCGACGCATGCGCATCGCGGGCGGTTTGTCGCTGACGCTGTGGGCCGGCGTGATCGTCACCGGTCGCTTCATCGCCTACGACTGGTTCGACTGCGGCGGCGACAATCCCGCCTTCGTCGACTGGGCCGCCGGCTGCCTGGTCACGCAGTAGCTTCGGAGAACCTCATGTTGCTCGCGTTCTTCGAATGGTTGGAAGCATCGGCGCTCGGCGTATTCGTCAAGGACCAAGCCGCGACGTTCGCCATCATCGAAGCCGTCCATCTCATGGGCCTGGCTTTGCTCGGCGGCACGGTGCTAGCGCAGGACCTGCGCTTGCTCAACGTGGTCATGCGCGATGTGCCGTCGAACGTCGTCGTCGAACAGGCCCATCGCTGGTTCAAGGTCGGCTTGTGGATTTTGTTGATAACCGGCGTGCCCATGCTCGCGGGCGTCGCCACCAAGTGTTATCACAATCCTTTCTACTGGACCAAGATGATCGCGCTGGCGGTGGGGATTTTGTTTGTTTTTACTTTGAAGCAGCCGCTGCTGCGTGGGGATCACTCGGCGCTCAAGCCGCTCACACTGAAGCTGATGGCGCTGGCGTCGATTTCTATTTGGACATTGGTGGCGGCGTCGGGAAGGTGGATTGGGTTTTCCGGATGAGAGTTCAGGAGGCGTTGGCGCAAGCCAACCGACGCCCTCTTAATCTCCGTAAGCCATCCGCAAAGTCGCAATCACATCCTTGACTTGCCACAGCCAATAAACAGCTGTGACAAAAACGATCGCAGCAGAAACCCCCACCGCGATCTTTTCTCTCTTATTAGCAACAGAGCTCAAGACTATTTCTCGCTCTCGTCCGAGCCATCCTTCGGTGCGCCCGTACCCGACGAGCCGAGGAACAACTTGCGCCCGTCCGGGAAAGTGACATCGCGGCCGTTGGCCCGGCACTTGGGTTTGCAGAGCTTGTCCTTGGACTGGTAGCCGCGCACCACGATCTCGGTGCCGATCTTGAGCGAGTCCTTGGTGATGCCTCGACGGAGCAGCGTGTTGGGGGTGCCGCCTTCGACCATCCAGGATTCAACGCTGCCGTCTGGTTTCTTGTGATCGACGTGGATCCACGCGTGCGGGTTGATCCACTCCACGCGGGTCACATTGCCGCGCAGGTTCACTGGAAGATTGGCGTCGAATTCGGCGGCGAACGCGTGATGAGCGAGCGCGACGGCGCTGCCGAGCGCCATGCTGACTGCTGCAGCACTAGCAGCGATGAATAATTTAGTACGCATGTCCTTGATCCTCACTTCTTCGGCGGCGGAGCGCCTTCGGCCGCGGGCTTCTTGCGCAAGTGGCCGTACATCAGCTCCTCGACGAACTCCACACACTTGAACTGCATCAGCTGAGCGTTCGGCTCCACGCGGCGATACAGCGGCATCGCGATCTTCCACGGGCGAGTGAACGTCTGTGGATCCTCGATGGTCGCTTCATACCACAGGTGATCCGGGCCGCGAGGAGTGTAACGCTCCGTCACCTTCAGGCGGTCGCTGTGATGATTGCCGGAGCGATCGAACCAGGTCTGGTCGTTGAAGCCGGTGACTTCGATCACCAGCGTATCGCCGTCCCACTTGCCGACCGACTGGCCCATCCATGAATCGGCGGGCGGCGGGCCGGGATCCTTCATATATATGTTACGGACCGCGCCTGCATATTCGTAGGCGAAGAACACATAGTCCTTGCTCTGGAAGATCTGGAACGGAAACGGCATGTAGGTGGCGCGCGGCACGCCTGGGAGGTAGCACTTGACCTCCGGGTCCAGCTCCAGCCAGTTCTTCTGATTGTCCTTCCGCTTCGCCAGCGCCTCGGGCGTGTACGGAATCGCATCGCCTTCGATGACGCCGAGGCCGGCGGGCACCGAACCGATGGCGCCGAGTGCGACGACTTGCGGCGCCGGCACGGGCACGAATTGGCCGGGCACCAACACCATCGCGGCACGCGCGGCGTGCGGTTCGAGATCGTAGTTCGCGGAGTTCAAGGCTTGCCAAATGCCGTTCAGGTCTGGCTTGCCATCCTTGGTGCGCGGTCCTTTGGCGACGGGCGCCGACTTCTCGGCCGCCTGAGTCGTCGGAGCCGCCGCGACGAACAGCACAGCCGCCGCCGTGCAGATCGCGCGTGATAAGACGCTTGTCATCATTGACGGAAAACCTCTGGTCGAGCGTTTGTTATGGCGGCAACTTTGGATCGGCGTTGCGTTTCGTGCAGATCACACCCACGAGAAGTCGCGAAAGACTTCCCTCGCCCCCGCGTGCGAGCGATAAAACAATGAGCGCCCGGGGGCTGTCAATGAACGGCGTGTAAAGAAAAATCGGCGCGGAATCGCGCGCGGATCGACACTGTAAAACGCGGAAGATTCTGCCAGGCGCGACCGGAGGGATTTTGCGGGAAGCCGTGTGGCGAGAGTGTCCTCTCCGCGACCGGAGAGGACACCGCGATGGTCTTCCGTCAACGCACGCTGAACGTGTAGACGGTCTTGCTGTTGTATTCCTCGCCCGGGCGCAGCGTGGTGCTGGGGAACTCGGGGCGATTGGGCGAATCGGGATAGTGCTGGGTTTCCAGGCAGAAGCCGCCGTTCTTGCCGTAAGGCTTGCCGGCCTTGCCGGTGATGGAGCCGTCCAGGAAATTGCCGGTGTAGAACTGCACGCCCGGTTCGGTGGTGTGCACTTCCATCACGCGACGGGTCGTCGCCTCCGACACGCGTGCGGCGAGCGCCAGGCCGGGCTGCCTGCGACGGATCACGAAGTTGTGATCGTAGCCATTGCCGCGCTTGATCTGCTCGTGGTCGGCGCCGATGCGCTCACCGATCGCATGCTTCATGCGGAAGTCGAACGGTGTGTCGGCGACATCCTCCAGCTTGCCGGTCGGAATCAGGCGCGCATCCACTGGCGTGTACTGATCGGCGAACAGGATCACGTCGTGCCCGAGCACGTCGCCATTGCCTTCACCGGCGAGATTGAAATACGTGTGCTGGGTGAGATTGACGATGGTCGGCTTGTCGGTGGTCGCGTGATATTCGAACGACAACTCGTTCTTGTCGGTGAGCGTGTAGGTCACGCGCGTCTGCAGGTTGCCGGGGAAGCCTTCCTCGCCATCCTTGCTGGTGTACGTGAAGATCACGCCGACCGAATCTTCCTTTTCGAACGGCTCGGCCTGCCACACGACTTTGTCGAATCCTTTCAGGCCACCGTGCAAGGTGTTCGG
>JBEVKA010000026.1:0-5456 GCA_040509855.1 Steroidobacter sp. | reverse complement strand
GGGGAAATAAAACGTCGCATGCGGAGGCGGCGGTGTTATATCGCCGCCTCCAATACAGCAGCGGTGACTATCGCCGCAGCCAATAAATAGCCGCGACCAGAAACAGGATCATGAGTAATCGCAGGATGATGGGTGGCGTCAGTCGCGCTTTCCTGCGTGCCGCCCGGCGGCGGGCTGTAGCGATCGGCTGATACTTCTCGTTGCGCGCCCAGGCCAGGGCATCGGCGGAGGAGATAAAGTGTCCTGACTCGCTATCGAACAGGACACCGTCCGTCATCGCGGCCAGCGTGGCCGCCGCGCCGATAGCAGCTTCGCGGTCCGAGGGCCGACCGCTGAGGCGCAAACTCACCACGGCGTTACGTTTGCCGATGACTTTCGCGCCTTCTTCCCCGATCTCGTACGTCGGGCGCTCGAACGCCTCCAGGTAATATTCGAAACCGGTTCGATCGTCGGGACACGGCACATAGCCGCTGTGAGTCCGCGGGTCGAACTCGATATTGAGCTTCGTCCCGAAGCTGCCTTCTTCGAGCACACGGGCCCAATCCGCCACGCCCGGCAGGCGTTCACGATCCAGGAATACGTTATAGCTAATCACTTCAGTATTATGCGGCCATGATTTCAGGATGGGGGCTCCTGGGGGTATCGCTGGCCTACGTGTGTGGCCTGTTCGCCATTGCGTGGTGGGGCGATCGCAGCCGGCTGTATCCCAACCATGCGCGCCTGCGGCCGATCATTTATAGCCTCGCGCTGGCCGTCTACTGCTCCAGCTGGACGTTTTACGGCGCCGTCGGCAGCGCTGTCCGCGACGGCCTGAGTTATCTGCCGATCTATCTGGGTCCGATGCTGATGTTCGTATTCATGTCGCCGTTCTTCCAGCGACTGGTACGCATCGCCAAACAACAGAACGCCACGTCCATTTCCGACTTGCTGGCCGCGCGCTTCGGCCGTTCGGCCGGCATCGCCGTGACGGTTACGTTGATCGCACTCACCGCGGCCATTCCTTACATAGCGTTGCAGCTCAAGGCGATCGCCATGAGCATCAACGTGCTCACGGCGGACTCGCCGCTGCCCGGGAGCACATCGTGGTATCAGGACAGCACGCTGCTGGTGGCGCTGATGCTGGCGCTGTTCGCCAGTCTGTTCGGCGCACGTCAGGTGGATGCGACCGAGCATCATCCCGGCATGGTGCTCGCGGTCGCTGCCGAATCGGTGGTGAAATTCGTGGCCTTGCTGTGCGTGGCGTTGTTTGCATTGACGCAGCTGGATGGCGTGCGGCCGTTGCTGGACACGGCGAAACATATGCCCGCTGGCGTCCATCATGCGACTTCGTTCCTGACCCAAACATTGTTGTCGCTGACCGCGATCTTTTGTTTGCCGCGTCAGTTCCAGATCGGCGTCGTCGAATGCGCCGATGTCGATGACGTCGCGCGGGCGCGCTGGTGGTTCACCGCCTATCTGGCGCTCATCAGCATCGTGGTGATTCCAATCGCCGCGGCGGCGATTGCCGCACGCGCCGGAGGCGCGACGTTCTCGCCTGACTCGTTCGTGTTGTGGCTGCCGCTCACTGGCGGGCACGATTGGCTGTCGCTGCTCGCTTATCTCGGCGGCTTCTCCGCCGCGACCGGCATGGTGATCGTCGCGAGCGTCGCGCTCGCCACCATGGTGAGTAACGATCTGGTGCTGCCGATCCTGTGGCGCTGGCGGCCGCCGCAGCTCGGTCACAGTGTGGCGTCGAGCGGCATTCTCTGGATCCGACGCTCGGCCATCCTGGCGATTCTGCTCATCTCTTATGTGTTCTTCCGCAAGGTGCCCAACGCATCGAGCCTGGCGTCCATTGGATTGCTGGCGTTCGCAGCGGTGGCGCAATTCGCGCCCGCTGTAGTGAGCGCGGTGTACTGGTCCGGCGCGAGTCGTGCGGGCGTGCTGGCTGGATTGGTCAGCGGATTTCTCATTTGGATCTATACATTGTTGTTGCCGATGGTGGCCAGCGCCAGCGGCGCCATGCCCGGCTGGATCGAGAACGGTCCGCTCGGTCTGGCTCTATTCGCGCCGCAGGCGTTGCTCGGGTTTGCCGGACCCGATCCGCTGACTCACGGTGTGTTCTGGTCGTTGTTAGCAAACATTGCCGCCCTGGTGGGCGTGTCGCTGCGCTCGCCGCCGGCCATCGGCGAACGGCTGCAGATTCCTTCCGCCATCGATGCCGACACGCGGGGTTTGCTGCCCGGTTCGGCGACGGTCGCGGATTTGAAGCTGATCGCGCGACGCTTGCTCGGACATAGCGCAGCCGAGAGCTGGTTTGCTCAGCATGCCCGAGAGCAGGGGCGAGACTATTCGCCCACGCAGCGCGCCGACGTCGGCTTGTTACAAGGATTGGAACGTGAGCTCACGGGCGCGCTCGGCGCATCGTCTGCTCGCATGGTGCTCACCACCGCGTTGCGCGGCGCCGGTTTGCAATTCAGCGAAGTGGTGATGTTCTTCGACGAAGCGACCCGCAAGCTGCGTTTCAATCGCGAGCTGCTCGAAGCCATGATGGAGAACATGCCGCAAGGGATCAGCGTGGTCGACGCGGACATGCGGCTGGTGGCTTGGAATCGTCGCTATGTCGAATTGTTTCAATATCCGCCGGAGATGGTGCGCACCGGCCGGCCGATCGCCGATTTGATTCGTTACAACGCCGCGCGTGGCTGGTGTGGCCCGGGCGATCCGGAGCGGCACGTCGAAAAACGGCTCGCGCACATGCGCGCAGGGTCGATGCATCTCTCCGAGAGACGCCGTAGCGATGGACGAGTGATTGAAGTGCGCGGCCAGCCGCTGCCCGATGGCGGCTTCGTCAGCACGTTCAACGATGTGACGACATACAAACACGTCGAAGACGAGCTGCGCGAGATCAATGAAACATTGGAGCAGCGAGTCGCCGAACGCACGCGCCAGCTGGCGGACGCGACTCGAACCGCCGAACGAGCCAATCTCGGTAAGACGCGTTTCCTCGCGGCTGCGAGTCACGACTTGCTGCAACCTCTGAATGCCGCCCGATTGTTCAACGCTGCGTTACGCGGTCAGGCGAGCAATGTTCCCAATCCTGAGATCGAACAGCTCGCGGATCGAGTAGAAAACTCGCTGCATGCGGCGGAAGAGTTGCTCGACGGTCTGCTGGACATCTCACGCTTGGATTCGGGCGCGATTCACCCCGAACGCAGTAACTTCTCCGCCGGCGCGCTGCTCGAAGCGTTGAAGGAACAGTTCGCGCCGACCGCCGCTCAGCGCAACCTGGAGCTGCGCATCCATCGCACCCGGCTGCAGGTCTATACCGACCAGCGCATGTTGCGCCGGGTGCTGCAAAATCTCATCAGCAATGCTTTGCGTTACACCCGCAGCGGGCGAGTGGTCATCGGCTGTCGTCATCGCGGTGGCGAAGTCGAGTTTCAGGTCATCGATACCGGGCCGGGCATCGCCGCGGAGAGTCAGGGTGTGATCTTCGAAGAGTTCCGGCGCTTGGATCAGCAGTCGCCTTGGGGCGAGCGCGGCTTGGGATTGGGCTTGTCGATCTGCGACCGCATTGCTCACATTCTGCAGACACGATTGACGGTGCGATCGGTGCCCGGGCACGGCAGTGCTTTCAGCGTGCGCGTGCCTCGCGGCAGCGGCGCCGAGCAGCACGCGATCACTCAGCCGTCGCCGCCGAATGTTTCTGGCATGCGTGGCCTGCGAGTGCTGTGTGTCGAGGACGATCCAAACATTCTCGACGCCATGCGTGAGTTGCTCACGCGCTGGGGCATCGAGATTTTCTGTACTGCCTCTGCATCGCAGGCGCGCGAGTTGCTGAAGCGTCAGCCGATCGATCTGGTGCTCGCCGATTACCATCTCGGCGGCGAGCCGCTCGGACTCGCGTTGCTCGACGACATCGTTCCGCAAGAATCCGGTCGTCGGCGTCCTGGCGCGTTGGTCACCGCAGACGGCACAGCCGCTCTCGCACAGCGTGCTCATGCGTTGGGATTCCAAGTGCTGCGCAAGCCGTTGCGTCCGGCTGCGCTACGAGCGTTGATCGTTGCGCTCGCCCGTCGTGCTTATGAGGATGCGTCGCGGGTGCCGGCATGACGCGCAGACATTACGACAGTCCGAAGCTCAGGAGATACGCGCAGCGCAAGCTCATTCGCCATTCGTGGCGCTATCGACTTGCGCGCTGGGCGAGGCGAGCTTCCCGTCGTATGGATACCTTCTCTGGCTTCGTTCGCATGTGGGCGTTGCTGACGCTGGGTGCATTCTTCGTCGTGGTCTGGCTGGCCGGACCGGGTTCTGGACTGTTGCCGTCGCCGTGGGATGTGATCGTGGGCTGGATCGTCGGTGTGATCGTTGTGGTCTGGACGGCGTGGAGCAAGAGCGTCCGCGAAAATAAAAAGAAACCGGCGCGCGAGCGTCAGTCGCAGTAGTCGAACACCGTCATCATTCTAAAGGGCGGGATCCGGCGTCACGTGATCGAGCGCCAGCTTCTGCGCCAGCAAGACGGCTTGAGTGCGGTTGCTGACGCCGAGCTTCTGCATGACCGCGCTCATGTGTGCTTTGACGGTCGCCTCCGACACGCCGAGCTCGGCAGCGATTTGTTTGTTGAGCAGTCCGGCGGACAGCATCGACAGCACTCGAAACTGTTGAGGCGTGAGCGCGGCCAGTCGTGACGTAGCTTCTGCTTCGCCTTCATCCAAGGTCAGCGATGCGTCCTGCGCAGCGGAAGGTGGCAGCCAGGTGTCGCCGCTCAACACTGTGCGCAAAGCGCCGACGATCAAATCGATCGACGCCGACTTGGGAACGAACGCCGCTGCGCCGTGACCGAGAGCCCGATGCATGATGTGACGATCTTCCCGTGCGGAGATCACGACGATGGGTACGGCGGGAAAATGTGCCCGAGCCTGCACCAGCGCATTGAATCCCTGCGCGCCCGGCATGTTGAGGTCCAGCAGCAGCAGCTCCGGATCGGGATGGCTCTCGAGTGCCGCGAACAGCGAATGCACCGAATCCGCTTCGATGATTTGCGCGCCCGGCACAGCCTGCGCGACGGCAAGTTTCAGCGCGTCGCGAAACAGAGGGTGATCGTCGGCGATGAGGACAGCGCGCTTCATTGCGCGAGCAATACTCCATGCTTGTGACTGAGGCCGCAACTCCATTGCCATGTAATGTATTCCCGCAGCAGTACACGCGCTCATGTGGCAGCTCGTGATACATGCTGATATCCGCCGGGCAAGGCTCGTCGTACTTTGAGTTCAATGAAGCATCCCGCGATCATCGCGGGGCCAGTATTCGACTTTGGTCGAATAGCGGCCGGCACATCTTAGACCAAAGATGAATGGCCGCTGTGTAAGTTGCGCGCGCATGCTCGCGCCGACTTTTATCGGGGGGACGAACAATGACACTACCAACCAGAAGGTTGATCGTGCCCATGATTGCCGCCGGGCTGCCGCTGACAT
>JBEVKA010000025.1:0-3834 GCA_040509855.1 Steroidobacter sp. | reverse complement strand
GCCGAGATGCTTGGCCGGCAGCCCGGTCATCTTGTGAATAGCCTGTTCGAGCGTCAGCACCTTCTTCTCCCGAACGTAATGCCCGAGCACTCGCGGGAAGGTCCCGTGTCCGCGAGGATGGCCGAACGCGGCGCCGTCGGAGCAGATGTTGGTATGTTCCCAGGCGAGCAGACGCGCGACGTCGTTCTCGTTCATGCTGAAGCCGATGATGGATTCGATGTGCTCCTCGTTGGGATGAGCAACCTGATAGTCGAGCGCCACCTTCATCAATTGAATATAAGTTTCGACCGCGGGCGTGCCGCGTTTTTTCGCGATCTCCGCCAGCGTGCTGCCGACGATGCTCGGGTCCGGCGCGTAACGCACGAAGTACAAGCCGTCTGCGGGTGTGGACCGTTCGAGTGTCGCGGCCAGCTCCTTGCGATCGTCGAAGACTTTGTTTGGAAACATCACACGCATGGTCGATTGCCAGTACGTGTAGGGATAGACGTCCGCAGTGACGTCGACACCGGACGCGCGAGCGTCGTCCAACAGCTTCAGCACTTTGTCGGAGCTGCCCCAGAGCTTTCGTGCGGCGATCTTGAGGTGTGAGACATGCACCGGTGCGTGCGTCTGTCGACCGATGTCGATGACTTCCTGCAAAGCCGACATGAGTCCGCCTTCCTCGTCGCGAATGTGGCTGGAGTAACGACCACCGAGACGCGCCGAGACCTGCGCCAACGCCTGCACTTCGGCTGGCGTAGAGAAGTTGCCGCTTTCGTATTCCAACCCGGAAGACAAACCCAAGGCGCCGGCTGCAATGTCGTCTTCGAGCAATTTGCTCATGCGCGCGATTTCATCGTCGGTGGCGGGGCGCCGAGCCGCAGCCATGCCTTTCTCGCGCAGCGTGTTGTGACCGGAATAGGAACCGATGTTGACCGAGGCCGGCGCGTCTTCCAGCTGCGTGAAGAAGTCTTTCAGCGGCGTTTCCGACATCCCGTCCTGGCCGATGATGATGGTCGTGATGCCCTGGCTGATCGCGGGCGTCAGGTCTCGCGACTCGGCGAGCTGCTCGTCGTGATGACTGTGGGTGTCGATGAATCCCGGTGCGAGAGTTTTGCCGCCGCCGTCGATGACGATCTCGGTCGAGCCCGGCGTCACATCGCCCACGTCGACGATGCGGCCGTTCGCGATACGCACGGCACCTTTGCGTGCCGGCGCGCCAGTGCCGTCCACGATAATGACGTTCGCGATCACCGCGCTCGGCGCATTCGGTGGCGCGGCCGCGAGTACCCACGTTGGAATCATTGTGAGCAGCAGTGCCAGGAGCTTTCTCATCCGAGCCTCGTTGGGGTGCGACCTGCGATACCAATACCATCAGCAACGAGAGGGAGCCATAGCGGCAGATGCTATTCGATCAGTCTCATTTCGCGCGCCCGGGCGATCGCGCCAGTCCGGGTGCTCACGTCCAGTTTCGCGAATACATTCTTGAGATGCCACTTGGCCGTGGACAGAGCGATGCGTGAGTGTTCGCTGATCTCGTGATTGCTCAGGCCCTGGGCGAGCAGGCGGAGCATGTCGATCTCACGTTCGGTGAGCGGCTCCAGGGGCAGGGTGTGTTTGCGGGCTAGCACGGTGGCTGCACCGCGCGGCTGCGTAAAAATGTTCTCGAACTTGCAGAAGTAGTGTGTCGGCAGCGAGCAACGCAGTTTGCGGCCTTCGATAGCGGCGGCGATGACCTGGATCATGGCGGGGGTTTCGTCGAAGACGCTGCGGCTGAAGCCATGTCCGCGCGTCAGCGCGAAGCCGCGATTCAGACATTCGAAGGCCGCCGTGATATCGCCTGCTTGCCAGTAGCAGCCGGCAAGTGCGGCTTCGAGCGGAGCTTCGCGATACACATAACCGACGTCGCGTGCGCTATCTCGAAGCGTGCACAGAATGACGCGAGCTTCATCGTAACGACGCTGCTTGATGAGCAACGCTGCGTACGCGGAGCCGAATCTCTCCCAACCCTCATCGTACGCGCGAGCGCGACGCCATTCGCCGGATCGAGCGAGCCGTTGCAAGCCGAATTCCAACGCGACGGCACGCGCCCGCTGCAGATTATCCTGTAACAGGAACAATCGAAGCTTCTCCGCGCATACCTGTGCGAGAAAGCGAGTATGGGACCCACCTTCGAGCACGCTGTGCAAATAGTCCAGCAGCTGCAACGCTTCGTCATGATGTCCGCCGATCGACTTGATGCGCGACAGAGTCACATAAGCAATGACGATGTTCTCGATGGTCGAGGCGCCGCCGAGCAGCGGCAATAGTTCAGTGCAAAGCGCTTCGGCCTCGGTCAGGCGATTTTCTTCATAGCGAACGTACGCGAGCGCGTTCGCGGCGTTGACCCACGCGGGATTGCGACGCCCGCCGCGCACCAACGCGAACATTCGTTCGCACCGGGCTGAAGCGGACTTCAAATCGCCTTGTGCGCGTTCCGCCAACGAAGCCAGCACTTCAGCATAGCCGAGGCTGTAGTGACTGATGGGCTCGAAGATCTCACGCGCTCGGATGGATAGGCGCCACGCCTTGTCGAACTCATTGAGGCGAAGCATCGCATAGGCATGCAGCGTCAGCAGGATGCCGATCAGGAAACTGTCCGCGCCCTGATCGCGAAGGCTGTCCGCCGAAACGATGTCATTTTGCCGGCCAGTGTCCGCGAGCACGGTCATCATGGCGTGCAGCAGCTGAAGATGGACACCCATCGCGCGTTCGAGCATCACATTGCCATCGACCTCTCGCAGAATCGCCGCGGCATCATCGAAGCGACGCGAAAGGATCAGGCTCGCAATGTGCACGATACAAATGCCGGCCTGCCCGAGCAGCACATTGTGGGGCAGCTTAGCGGTCCAGTTGATGACGGCGACGGTTTCACCTGCGCGCAGCCAGGCCCAGATACAACGTTCCAGGCATTCCAGCCGCCATTCTTCGTTGTTCGACGCGAAGGCATGCTGAAGTGCCTCCTCATACAGCTGATGCTCGGCGTACCAGCGACTGGCGCGCTCGTGGAGCAGGCACAGCCGCGCCATGTCATGCCGAAGGCAGCTGCGCAGGAAATCCAGGAACAGCGTGTGATACCTGTACCAGTGGCCGTGGCTGTCCAACGGTTGAATGAACAGCTGCGAACGTTCGAGCTGCTCCAGCAACCGCTGGCTGTGATTGATGCCGAGCAGCTCGTTGCAAAGCTCGGCGGTCATGCGATCGGCAATGCTGCTTGCGAGCAGGAACTCACGCAGCTCGTGTGTCTGTTCTTGCAGCACCGAGGTGCCGAGATAGCGCGCCACATCGTGATGCGAGCCGTTGAAGTCGCCGATCCCATCGCGCGTTTCCGCGTCGGCAAGCAGCGCGAGCTTGACGCCAGCGATCCAACCTTCCGTCCGCCGCAGGATGTTGGTCGCTTCCTGATCGCTTAGCGTACGCTGACACAGTTTCGCACCGAGCTGAACGATGGCGTCGGTGTCGAAATTCAACTCCAAGGCCGTGAGCGTCGCGAGCTGATCGTTCAATCGCAGCTGGGTCATGTGCAAGGTGGGGATGCCTCGACCGCACAGGATCCAGCGCACGTGATCGGGCGATCGTTGTAAAACGGTGTCGATGGCCCGCATCAACACGGGCGAGCTCACGCATTGAATGTCGTCCAGCACGATCGTGAGCGGCGTGTCGATGCGGCCGAGTGCCGCGATGAATACCGATGAGCTGGCGTTCGATGCATCGCTCGTGTCGTGTCCATGCGCGATGTGGGCGTCGAATGACGGACACGCGACCCGCACGGCGGCGATCAGATAGGAGAATAAACGCATCGGATCGTCGTCGGCG
>JBEVKA010000024.1:0-3538 GCA_040509855.1 Steroidobacter sp. | reverse complement strand
TGGTGCGCATCACGACGTCGAGCGCCTGATCCCACGGCACGTTCTGCAGGCGCAGGGTGACGTTGCCGGCGACCGTGTCGCTGATGACCATGTTCTGGCCGCTGGTGTCCGCCAGCAGCTGGAGCACGGCGCGCGTTTCGATGTCCTGGAAGTTCAGGGTCAAGCGTTCGCCGATGTATTCCTTCTTGTCGCGCAGCTCGGGGGGCAGCTTCACGACCGGCTTCACTTCGATGGTGTAGATGTTGTCGGACTGATAGGCGAGCTGTTCATAGTCGCCGGAAGCGGCGATCTCCAGGCGGGCGCCGTCACCGGCGCGCCTCACGTCCACCGAGCTCACCCGCGTGGCGAAGTCCACCACGTCCAGACGCTGCAGCAGGTTCTCGGGCAGCGCGGTCTTGGCGAATTGCACCACCGTCTTGCCGCCTTCCTGACGCAGGTCGGCGGGCACCTTGGCGTCGGTCAGCTCGACCACGATGATGCCGGCGCCGTCTTTGCCGCGACGGAAGTCGACGTTCTGAACGCTACGGACGCCGGAGACGGCGGCCGAGGATCCCGGACGTGCGGTGGCCGCTGCCATGTTGCTCGGAGCGGCGCTCGACTGCAGCGAGCGGCCGGTGCCGGGCGAGGACAGCGACACGATGATGGTGTTGCCTTGAATGCGGGTTTCGTAAGGCACCAAGCTGTCGACGTTGAGAACGACGCGAGTGCGGCCGTTCGCTTCGGCGACGTTCACAGTGTCGAGCACGCCCTGCTTCACGTCCACGCGGCGCGAGGTCATCGCGACGGAGGTCGCCGGCAGGTCCAGCGCGATGCGCGCCGGATTGTCGACGGTGAAGGTCAGCGGCGTCGGAGCGGCTTCGCTCATGCGCAGCGTGAGCTCGACCTTGTCGCCGGAAGTGGCCTGAGCTTCGATGGCTTCCAGACGATTGGAGGACTGCGCCATGGCGGCCGACCCGCCGAATCCAGCCAACGCGGCCAGACCCAGCACGATGCCCAGCATGGTCGCTGGCCCTCTATTCGGGTGGCCGGCACGAGTACTCGATCGTGCAGGCGTGGCGGAGCTTGAGAACAACATTCTGACTTTCTCCCTGACGATCATTCGTTCAGCGCCAGCGCGGCTGGACGCTCGATGTAACCGCCGAGACCGTCGGGCACGATCTCGATGATGGAAATGCGCGTCGGGGTGATGCTGACGACGCGGCCGTCGTTCTGACCCATGAAGCTGCCCGGCAACACGCGATGAACCAATCCGTCCTTACCCTGCACCAGACCGAAGTTGCGCCCCTGCAATTGCAGCGTGCCGACCATCTGCATGGTGTCGAGCGGGAACTGCTCGAGGAATTCACGCGTGCGCTTGGAATCGGGGCGCACTGCGCTCGCCACGTCGCTACGCGCCGGCGCGCTAGGCACGAACGGCGAACGCATGGCGGAGGCGTTGTAAGTGAAGCTCTCGTACGCCTTGATCTGCGGCAGCGGCTCGATGCGCTCGCCCGGGCGACCTTTGATCTCCTGCACCTGTGCCTGCAGCTTCTCCATGTCGGTGGAGCAGCCGCTCAGCCAGGCCAGCGCCAGCACCGTGGTGGCAATCGTCTTGATGTGTGTCGTGGTGTTCATGGTGGCTCCCTCGCTCAACCGGCGCCCGGCGGACGGCCGGTCTGAGGTTGTTGCAGGGCCTGCTCTTCTTCGTCGAGGTAACGATACGTTTTCGCAGTCACGTTCAACTGCAATTGATCGGTACCCGCAGCCTTCTCGGCCGCGACGATTTCCACGTCATGCAAAGTCACGATGCGCGGCAGGGCGGCGATGCCGCTCACGAAGGCGCCGATCGCATGGAAGGTGCCGGTGAGCTTCATCTTGATCGGAAGCTCGGCGTAGAACTCCTTGTTGATCTGGGCTTCGGGCTGGAACAGCTTCTGATCCAGGCCCGCACCCGCGCCCTGCTGCGAAATGTCGGTCAGCAGGTTGGGCACTTCGGTTTTGTTCGGCAACTTGCGCAGCATGGCGCCGAACGATTGTTCCATTTCGGCCAGCTGCGCTTTGTAAGCATCCAGGTTGGCGGCTTTGCGCGCCTTCTGCTCCAGGGTAGCCAGCAGCTGCACTTCCTGCTCGCGAGCCGCGTCGAGCTCGGGCTTCTTGGGTTTCCACGCCATGAAATACGACATGGCGCTGACCGCCACGAGGAAGATCAGCGCAATCGCGCCGAGCCGGAACGGCAATGGCCAGCGACTCGGATCATTCGGATCGAGATCGCGCAGTTGGTCGACGAAGTTGCTCATGGCGCACCTCCGGCGACTACGGCATTGGCCGAGGTAGCTGCGGCCAGCTGCGGATTCTCCTGAGCGGCCGTCAACGTGAACTGCGACCCCGCATCACTGCTGCCCTTGGTCTCGAGAATCTGCAGGGCGGGATCCGTCAACCATTCGGAACTGTCGATATTGCGCATGTAAGAGGCGACGCGAGTACTGGACTGCGCCACTCCCTTCAGCTCAATCCGCCGATCCGTTTGTTTGATGGAGGTCAGATAAATCCCGTCTGGTGTCGTGCGCACCAATTGATCGAACACGTGGACGATCTCTGGACGACTCAATTCGAGCTGTTCGATCACCTGGATGCGCGCCTGCAAGCGAGCTTTCTGCTGCTCGAGGTCGAGGATCTCGGCAATCTGCTTGTCGAGCTCCGCGATCTGTTCATTTAGATACTGGTTCCGCCCCATTTGATCGTTGATCGCCGACTGCATCTGCCAATTGACCGCGAACGAGATGAACGCCGCGAACAACAAGGCGGCCATCGCCCCGACGCCGAATTCCTGACGCTTACGTTTACGTTCCGCTTCCCGCCAGGGGACTAGGTTGATTCTTGGCATGTCAGTCAAAGCTCCGTAACGCCAGCCCGCACGCTGTCAATAATGCGGTCGCGTCTTTTTTAACTGCCTGCGATTTTGCCTTCTGACTCACCTTCATCTGACCCAGAGGATCCCCACGCAGAGATTCGATTCCGACGCGACTTTGGATCATCTCCGCGGCGCCGGGGATGTTGGCGCAGCCTCCGCAGATCAAAATCTGTTCAGGTTGTTCACGACCGGCGCCGGAGGCGAGGAAGAACTGCAGCGAGCGGCTCACCTGCTGGCACATATCGTCGATGAACGGACCGAGCACTTCGGTTTCGTAATTGCCGGGTAGCCCGCCCTCTTTCTTGGCGCGGCCGGCCTCTTCCATGCTCAGGCCATAGGTGCGCATGACTTCTTCTGTCAACTGCTGGCCGCCGAAGGCGAAGTCGCGCGTGTAGATGACTTTGAGATCCCGCAGCACGCTGAACGTGGTGCTGCTGGCGCCGAAGTCGACGACCGCGATGACACGACCCAGCCCGCCGTCGGGCATCTGGTGCGTGAGCAGGCGGCAGGCGTTTTCGAGCGCGAAGGCTTCGACATCGACGATGCGGGCGGTGAGCCCGGCTGCCGTGCAAGCCGCAATGCGCTGTTCGACGTTCTCGCTGCGTGTTGCGACGAGCAGAACGTCGAGGCTTTCGGGATCTTTCTCGG